>JBBQLS010000254.1:0-1506 GCA_038328115.1 Chitinophagales bacterium | reverse complement strand
CCCGGTGCAATGCCTATTCCGCCTACTTCTGCTGCCAGCGCATCCGAAATATAATCACCGTTCAGGTTAAGGGTAGCAACTACCGAATAGTCTTTAGGAGCAATCAAAATCTGCTGTAAAAAATTATCAGCAATCACATCTTTCACCAGCAACTTTCCTTCGTGCAGGGCCTTGCGCTGCACTTCGTTGGCATGTGCTTCGCCGTGTTTTTTTTTCAGTTCATCCCATTCATCCCAGGTAAAAGTTTTATCGCCATATTCCTGGCGGGCTACTTCGTAACCCCAGGTTTTAAAACCACCTTCGGTAAATTTCATGATGTTGCCCTTGTGTACCAATGATACTGATGGAAGATCATGTTCAAGCGCATGTTTGATGGCTGCCCTTACTAATCTTTTGCTACCTTCCGCAGAAACAGGTTTTACACCATAGCTGCTATCGCCAGGGAAACGGATATTCTTCACACCCATCTCTTCTATCAAAAATTTTTCAAACTTTTGAGCTTCAGCCGATCCGGCTTTCCATTCAATACCTGCATAAATATCTTCGGTATTTTCTCTAAAGATAATCATGTCCACATTTTCGGGATGAGTTACCGGAGAAGGCACTCCCTTAAACCATTTAACAGGCCTTACACAAGCGTACAGATCCAGATCCTGGCGCATGGCCACATTCAGCGAACGGATACCGCCACCAATAGGCGTGGTTAACGGTCCTTTTATAGAAACAATATATTCTTTTGCAGTCTGCAATGTCTCGGCGGGCAGCCATTCGCCGGTTTGCTTAAAGGCTTTTTCGCCGGCCAGCATTTCCTTCCACTCAATTTTTCTTTCGCCATTGTAAGCTTTCTCTACTGCCGTATCAAATACTTTTTGTGCCACAGCCCAAATTTCGGGGCCAATGCCATCGCCTTCAATAAACGGAATGATGGGGTTGTGGGGTACCTGCAGTTTGCCATTGGTGCCCATGATTATCTTTTCTGCCATAATAAATTTTTTGGAGCCGGGCTTTTGAATATCTATTGAGCTTCATTGGCGTCGCACTCTTGTGCATTAATTCAATAATGAACTTAATGAAGCCGCAAATTTACGAAAACTAAGGCGTAGTTTAAAGTGAAGACGAAAGGATATTATTTTAGTAAAATCAATGGAAATTTATAGAGCAATTCAGCCATTCGGCATCAAAACTAACTTCTGCATATTTTTTGTAAAAATTTATTGCCGGTTCGTTCCAATCCAGCACTTGCCACATCATACCGCTGTATTTTTTTTCTTTACACTCACCAATCAGTTTATCAAATAATAATTTACCAATGCCTTGTCCACGCATGTTTTCAGTCACCAGCAAGTCTTCCAGGTAAAGGCGTTGCCCTTTCCAGGTGCTATAACGGATGTACCATAATGCAAAACCCTCAACTTCGCCATCAATCTCCGCCACAAATGCCCACCAAACGGGGTTATCTCCAAAACCACTCTCCAAAAAATGATCAAAGCTTACGGTAACAGCATC
>JBBQLS010000253.1:0-1571 GCA_038328115.1 Chitinophagales bacterium | reverse complement strand
TACGGCACCGGATCATACCCATGCCCACCCCAGGGATGGCATTTACCTACCCTTTTAAGCGTAAGCCAGAAACCTTTAATGGGGCCATACTTTTTAAATGCTTCAAGCCCATATTGAGAACAGGTGGGTGTAAAACGGCATTTGGGTCCCAGTAATGGAGATATGATCCACTGGTACAATTTTATTAAAGCTATAAATGGAAAGCTAAGTATTTGACGTAGTATTTTCATTGCATATTTTAATGAGCCTGTTTAATACATGAAGAGTTTTTTCAAAAATCATATCATATTCAGGCAAATCACTTCCAACATAAATAATAAATACCGCCAATTGCTTCTGCTGTTGGTTTAAATGACTTTGCAATTGATTTTTTTGCAGACGGTAAGCTTCTCTTATCAACCTTTTGATGCGGTTTCTGTCAACAGCTTTTTTAAAATGCTTACTGCTTACCGCAAAACCAGTTTGCAAAGGAGCAACTGTATTATCGGCAAACTTCCACAATACCCTGAAGGGAAAAACAGAAAACGATTTGCCATCTTTGAACAATCGTTCAATGGTTTTACGGCTTTTAAGCTTTTCTTCTTTTTTAAAAGTATATCGTTGTTTTGTTTCCAATTATTCAAAATTACTGATTCGCTTATAATGCGTCATTTATAAATTCTTCATTATTACAATTGGGTAGAAATAAAAATGTCCCCCGATAAATCGGGGGACTGAATTATATGAACCGAACTTCCGCTCAGGGAAATCAGGCAATCTTATTTTTTATCACCGTGCTCGCTGGAAACTGTAAGGCTATGACGTCCTTTTTTTCTGCGGCTGGCTAATACCTTGCGGCCATTAGCTGTTTGCATACGTTGACGAAATCCGTGAACAGATTTTCTGCGACGTTTGTGCGGTTGATACGTTCTTTTTTTACCTGGCATTGTTTAAGTTTTTTCCTTTTACAAATTAAATTTCCGAATTCATTTTTGTTACACTCAACAAGGCACCATCCCTGCTGTTTGTGAAAGGACGGCAAAGGTAAGGGTAAAAAGGGAATTGGGAATTAGGAATTTGGAGTTTTTTGCATTTAAAGTGTCAAATGTGTTGATTTTACCGATTTGCCGTAGAAAACAGCAGCATGATTGTCAAAATCTTCAGGCGAGTCGGTTGTGAAAAAAGAAATTTGCCCGTTTTTGCTGCATTTTTTCTCCATTTCAGGGTGGTTTTGCAAATACCCCTTCAAACTATCAGCAACAATTTCGCCCTGCGATAAAATTGTAACATTAGGCGGCACTGCTTTTTTTATCTTATCCATTAATAAGGGATAGTGCGTGCAAGCCAGTAATATGGTATCAATATCAGCCGATTGCTGCAACAGGTTGTTGATATTTTTTTGAATAAAATAATCAGCACCGGGGCTGTTATACTCATTATTTTCTACCAGTGGTACCCACATAGGGCAGGCTTCCTGAAAAACTTTTATACCCGGATAAAATTTTTCTATCTCAATTGGGTAAGAATTTGAAATAACTGTACCGTTTGTAGCCAGAATGGCCACATTACCGGTTTTGGTGAATTTGCCAATC
>JBBQLS010000252.1:0-1794 GCA_038328115.1 Chitinophagales bacterium | reverse complement strand
AGGAGAGTGAGAAGAAGGAATTGGTGATTAAGTTGAGGGATGAAGAGATAAGGTATTAAACTGGTGGCAAGAGGTGACACCTTTTTAAAAGGTGTCACCTCTACGAAAAGCCTACTGTTGCTCAACCAAAAAAGTAAC
Organism: Chitinophagales bacterium; assembly: GCA_038328115.1. Taxonomy (GTDB): domain Bacteria; phylum Bacteroidota; class Bacteroidia; order Chitinophagales; family Chitinophagaceae; genus Ferruginibacter. The sequence goes on along the minus strand of JBBQLS010000252.1, from coordinate 1,656 downwards.
CGGTTGCCTGTGATACGAATTTACTTTTATTCCATTTTGCATTGCCGGTGTCCATTTTTTTGATGATGCTGTTATTAGTCTTTTAACTTCAGTGCAGGTTCCAAAACCCGGGTCAATTTCACAGGCGATGTCGCTCACGGTTCCATCGGTATGAATAATGAATTTTACAACTACGGTATATTTACCAGCCTTTGCTCCGGAATCAACTGGTGTAGATGCTTTCAAATTTTTTTGAAGAAAAATTCGCCATGCTGATTCGCCGCCGATAAATTGAGGATTTTGTTCAACCTGCGTAAATACTTTATCGTCACTTAAGGTTTGATTAATTGAAGCATCTGTAGTTTCGTTTTTCTTATCATAAACTATATAGGCGGGAGGGGATTGAAGAGTTTGTGCAACCCCATTTTTATCTTTCACCTGTATATTATCAAAAATAATTGTCGTTCCGTCTTTACATTTATTAAAAGCTGATTGAGCATTTGCAAGTGATGCAGAGTTCAGTGTGATTTGTACAACTTTATCAGGGAATCCGGGACCTTGAATATAAATACTGGCGTTAAGTAATTTATAGCCGGGAGTTAAATTGATTTCTTTGATTGTTTTCAAATAATCAAGGCTTATTTTACCACCAGCGTTATTACCTAAGTACATTTTTGGTTCCTGATTAACATTTTTTAAATCGTTGCTATTTTTATTAAAAATTTCATTTTGGGCCTGCCTAGTTGTTATAAACATTGCACCATCCCTTGCTTTTTCACCATAAATTTTAATAGCTTTTTCAGCGTTGTAAACTGTAATACTTTTAAATTGTGTATAGTCAGCCAATGTGCCAATATCATTGATAGTTTTTCCAATATATTCTTTGTTATCAATAATAATCAATGGATTAGCACCAAGTGGATTACCAACACTATCATATATTATCACTTTAACAGTGTCTGATGCAACATTATTTTTTGGCAAGCCAAATCCCGGCTTCGTATTGATGATTACAACTCCATTTTTTCCTTTCGCTCCATAAACCCGTAATGCAACATCTTCTTTTATTACTCTGATTCCTTCAATTTCTTCAGGCTTAAATCCAAGCGCAATAAGTTTATCGGTTTCTTTTCCATTAACAACGTACAATGGTTCACCTGCTTTGGGGTTTATGCCAGTAATAACCCTGGCAGGAACAATAATGCCAGCCTTAACAGCATCTTCGTTTGTCATTTTATATGCTGTACCATCTTCGTATTCAACCAAAAGAATACCTTCTTTAATTACAGAAGTCTTTTTTACTTTTTTACCATTTATCGTTATTGGGGTAATTGTAGTTGGTTGCTTTTCGGGTAAAGTATCCTGCCCTATAAAACTTTTATGTGGCTCAACAGTGATTTTACCATGATTAGCAGAATCATTATTTTTTGTTTTAAAAGTAAAAGCAGCAAAAACAAATATTGCTAATGGTAATACCATTACTCTGGCAAAATAACTTAAACGTGGGTTATCAATTTTAGTTAACATAAGTAGCCGGCGTTTTATGGGTGAATAGAAAAAATTGTTGACTAATTCAAAACGATGCTTAGGATATGCCGCCTGTAATATCATGGCGGCAAAAGCTGCGGTATCGCTGTCTTCCACTGCTTTTTTATCGGCAATAAATTCATGTATCAT
>JBBQLS010000251.1:0-1867 GCA_038328115.1 Chitinophagales bacterium | reverse complement strand
TGGTTAATTGGTTAATTAGTTAATCCGTTAATTAGTTGCATTAACTTTATAAATTCATTTGTTGACATTAGCACATTAGCACATTAGCACATTAGCACATTAGCACATTAGCACATTAGCCATTCCTTCCGCTCAGCATTGGCACAAAACTAAAATTTTCAAAAGACTCTTCGCTGGTTGTACCGTCGGCATTTTTTGTAATACGCAACATGCGCTGATGCTGATCTTCATCAACAGGTATTACCATTTTTCCACCGGCCTTCAATTGGTCTATCAGTTTTGGAGGAATAAAAGGTGCTGCGGCAGTAATAATCACTTTATCAAACGGTGCATAAGTTGGTAAGCCTTCGTACCCATCCCCATAAAAAAATTTAAGGTTCGGGTACTGACTTTTAAAAATGTACTGCTTCGTATTTTCAAACAGTTTTTTTTGTCGCTCGATGGTAAATACTTTGGCATTCATTTCTGCCAGCACGGTTGCCTGATAAATACTTCCGGTGCCAATTTCCAGTATTTTTTCGTTGGGTTTTACCTGTAGTAACTGGGTTTGGTAAGCCACCGTATAAGGCTGCGAAATGGTTTGCCCCTCGCTGATGGGAAATGCCCGGTCTTCGTAAGCTATCTTATCAAAAGCACTATCCAGAAAGTAATGCCGGGGAATATTGTTCATGGCCTGCAACACATTTTCATCTGTTATGCCTTTCTCTCTCAATGTATCCATCAGCTTTTTGCGGAGGCCTTTATGCTGGTAACTGTCTTCGTAATTTCTCATTGGTGCTGCAATATAAAAAATAAAATGCCGTATTACTTCAATCCCATCTCTTCCACAATTCTTCCAATTTTTTCATCCAGCAATTTTTCTGTTGCATCAAAAGCACTTGCGTCTGCAAGTTTTGCATTTACGCTGAAATAAAATTTTATTTTAGGCTCGGTACCGCTTGGCCGGGCCGATATTTTTGTTCCATCAGCCAATACAAACTGCAGCACGTTGCTTTTAGGCAGATCAATTGTCCAGGTTTCTCCGCTAACCAGATTTTTACCAACCTGTAGTTCGTAATCAAGCAATTCATTAACAGCAGCGCCATCAATGGTTTGGGGCGGATTATTACGATAGCCTTCCATCATCTCGGCAATTTCTTTGGCGCCGTTCATTCCTTTTTTGGTAACACTAACCAGGTTCTCTTTATAAAAACCATATTGCAAACAAAGGTCAATCAGTTTGTCGTATAATGTACGGCCCTTGTTTTTTTCATAAGCAGCCATTTCGCAGCTTATTGCCACCGCACTAATGGCATCTTTATCACGTATCTTATCGCCAATCATCAACCCAAAACTCTCTTCGCCACCAATGATGTAATTTTCTTTACCCTCTTTTTCCTTAATCAGTTTGCTTATCCATTTAAAACCGGTAAGCACATTGTAACAGGCTATGTCATTGGCTTTGGCCAACACGTCAATCATATCGGTGGTAACAATGGTTTTAATTACCATATCGTTTGGCAGCGCAATGCCTTTTGCCTTGCGTGCTTCAATCATGTAATTAAATGCCAGCATGGCCGTTTGATTGCCGTTTAATAAAACCCAATCGTCTTTTTTGTTTTTTACACCAATAGCCACCCGGTCAGCATCCGGATCGGTTCCCAACAAAATATCTGCATCCAGGGCTTCGGCTTTTTTAAGCCCCATGCTCATAGCTTCTGTCTCTTCGGGATTGGGATAGATAACTGTTGGGAAATTTCCATCGGGTGTACTCTGTTCTTCAACAATATGTACATTCTTAAACCCAAATTTTTCCAATGCTCTGGGCACCAGAATAATACCGGTACCATGTATGGGAGTATAAACAATTTTCAGATCACCTTGTGCC
>JBBQLS010000250.1:0-1892 GCA_038328115.1 Chitinophagales bacterium | reverse complement strand
TGGTTCAACTTGTATGGTTTTCTATCGGGGTATTCTGCAAATCCCTGCCCTTCGGTACTTAGGGGCTGCAGATCAACCCATTTGCCGGCTAATTGTGCTTGTGGTTTAAACGAGAAAAATCCAATACCGGCAAACAGGTATGGAGAAAACAAAGGTGGCTCTTTTTCATCATCCTGACTGTAGCTGTTAAGGATGTACAAAGGATGAATTTCCAGGCCCAGCATAAAATCAGTAATTTTTGTTTTAAAGCTTAAATTCCTTTCGTACCTGCCCGAAGTAGAAGGCGCAACTTTTCTCAAAACTTTATCATCGCCAGATACCGTTCCAAAAGTAGCCTCAAGTCTTAAAGCAAACATATAATTATACATGGCTGTAAGAGAAACACTGCCGGCCACATGGGTTTTACCCAAATTCAGATCTTTTACAAACTTTTTGCCTATCCCTTTGTTTCCACCTACGTCAGTCAGGCAATTCATAGCTGCAATTGATCCTCCCAGTTCAAACGTAACCGGACTATCATAATATTTATTATTGTAAAAATAATATTGAGCCGAGGCTTCTTCTACGAATAAGGTAAGCAATAAAATAACGCCGATACTAATAATAATTTTTTTCATTTATTTAGTCCTTTTTTAAAAAAATATTGGCTGGGTTTTAAAAGGATCAGCTATATCATGCAAATAAAACGATTATTCGGCAATTATAAATCAAGTTAAAGCTTTTTTCTTCACAAATTTACAGATACCGTTTAAACCACATTCGCTGCATCTTGGTTTTCTTGCTGTGCATATATACCTTCCATGTAATATCAGCCAGTGGTGTGCAATATGTACGTACCCTTCGGGAAGGTTTTTTATTAATTGTTTTTCTGCTGCCAAAGGTGTTTTAGCATTTGTTGTTAATCCAATCCTGGCGCTAACTCTAAAGACATGCGTGTCTACAGCCATGTTGGGCTGGTTATCAATTACCGAGGTTATTACATTGGCAGTTTTTCGCCCAACACCGGGTAGCTTTACCAGTTCGTCAACCGTCATTGGAACCCGACCGTTAAATTGCTGCACCAGCATTTTAGCCATACCCATCAAATGTTTTGTTTTGTTGTTTGGATATGAGATGCTTTTTATAAGGGGGAAAAGATCATCAAATTCAGCTTTACTCATGCTGAATACATCGGGATATTTTTCAAAGATGTGCGGGGTGGTGATGTTCACCCTTTTATCAGTGCATTGAGCGGAGAGTATTACAGCTACCAATAGCTGAAAAGGATCATCATACAATAACTCTGTTTCTGCATCGGGCGCATGTTTTAAAAAGTACTCAATAAAAAAAACGTAACGCTCTTTCAGTGTCATAAAAAAATCTCCCCCGTCTTAGGCGGAGGAGATTAAAATTACGCTAAAAGTATGATTGAATTAAGCTTGTGGTGTAAGTTCGGCCACTGCTTTTTCAGCATAACTTAAAATATTGTCAATTGTTTGCTGGCTTGGTGACATTTTAAGTGCTTCCAGCCTGCTTTGGGCTGAGGTTATCACTTCAAATTTTTCACGCAAACTCCAGTCAGTTTCCAAAGCAGCCTTAATTTCGGCTGTTTGTGCTGGGGAAGTTTCGTTATACAAATATTGTAACAGATCTTCCGGGGTAAAGTTGAGCATGTTAAGGTTAAGTTGCTTGTGTTAAGAAATTAAATATCCATTATCCATTTACATAAACGGCTGTTACACAGGAATATTGCTTTTGCTTTAAACTTATTTGTTTTCTGTGGCAGATTTAACAATAAAAAGATCCTCATTGTCTTTTTTCATGAGGTATTTTTCACGTGCGTATTTTTCTATGCTTTGGGCATTATTTTTCAGTAAATCCAGTTCCTGTTTAGCATCAGTAATTTGCTGTTT
>JBBQLS010000249.1:0-2068 GCA_038328115.1 Chitinophagales bacterium | reverse complement strand
TAAGCAAAACACATACCAAATATATCCAAAGTTTGCAGCACAAAAAATTCAGAGATGAATATGGGTTGTTTTTAGCCGAAGGGCCGAAGGTAGTGATGGATTTGCTAAACAGCCGGAAATTTATCTGTAAAGAAATTTTTGCAATGAATAACTGGATAGAGGAACATGGCAAACAGCTTCCATTACTGCCAGGGACAGTTGTTACAGATGTTGCGGATTTTGAGCTGCAAAAAATATCTGCTTTATCAACAGCACATGTTGTGGTGGCAGTTTTTGAAAAAAGAAAGCCGGTTTTGGAAATAAATACCACTTCAAAAATTACGCTGGCGCTGGATACCATTCAGGATCCCGGCAACCTGGGTACCATCATCCGCATTGCCGATTGGTTTGGGATTGAGAATATTATCTGTTCAATTGGTTGTACCGATATGTACAATGCCAAAGTGGTACAAAGTACAATGGGCAGTTTGGGAAGAGTGAACGTGATTTATACCGACCTTGTTAACTGGTTAAAAGATAATAAAAAAATAAAAATTTATGCAGCTTCGCTGGAAGGTAAAGAAGTAAAATCCGTTGGTAAGTTAAAAGAAGGAATTTTGATTATTGGTAACGAAGCAAATGGTGTAAGTGATGCAGTAATGGAATTGGTTAATGAAAAAATAAATATTCCGGGAATTGGTGAAGCAGAATCATTGAATGCAGCGGTTGCAACCGGCATTATAATCTCTCATTTACTTTAATGATTTACCGGAACTGTATCGCCTTAACAGGTTTTATCTTTTTAATCAACAGCGTTGGAATAATTAATGTTGCAAAAGAAACAACCAGCGTGGCCAGGCAAATTAACAAAACCTGCCACCACACTACATCGGCATGTGCAGCGTTCATGTAGTAAGCTTCTTCATCTAATTTAATAAAGCCCGTTTTTTCCTGTAGCCAGCAAATGGCAAGGCCAAGGGCAGCACCGGCTAAAATGCCTGTAACGGCAATTACAGATGTATTGTATAAAAATATCTGCTGCACATTCCAGTCAGATGCACCCAGGGCTTTTAGTACGCCGGTCATGCGGGTGCGCTCTAAAACAAGGATAATTAAGCAGGTGATAAGATTTACCACAGCCACCACCATCATAATGATGAGCAGCATATTTTTTATTTGCCCCTGCAGGCCCAACCAGTCAAAAATATTGGGATAGATTTCTTTGATAGACCTGCTGTACCAGGTTTGAGGCAGTTCGGTATAAATGAATTTATTTAGTGAATCTGTTTTTCTGTAATCTTTCAAAAAAACTTCGTAACCGCCAATCTGGTTTGGTTCCCAGTTGTTTAATTTTCTTATCAGGTTAATATCGCCCAGTGCAAAATTTTTATCATATTCATCAATAGACGTTTTGAAAATGCCGACAATTTTAAGCCAACGGGCAGTTTTTGAACCATCTTCCCTGAAAAAGAAAACAAATACACTATCGCTCAGTTTAGCTTTTAACTGGTTGGCGGTGTAGGTTGAAATATTGATCTGGTTGCTATAGCCGCTGTCTTTAAATGATATCCATTTACCCTGTTGCAAAAAAGGCTGCAGCCGTTTAAAATCGAATGAGGAATCAACCCCTTTTAATAATACGCTTTCAATATCGGCATTAAACTTTATGATGGCCGACTTTGTTGCAAAGCGTTCAACCGACTTTACGTCCGGCAATGCTCTCAGAAAATTTTCAATGGTATCATTTTGGGTGATGGGATATTCCTCGGCAATACTTACCCGGTTTTCTACATCCTGCTGTACCCGTATATGCCCCCAAAAACTGAATACCTTATTGCTTATAACATTCTGAAACCCGTTAACAAAGCTCATGGCAACAATCATAATGGCCACACTGATGGCAGTAGCGCCAATAGCCAGCCTGATAATGAACCTGGAAAATGTTTTTTGCCGGTTAAAGGCTATTCGCTTTGCTATGAACACAGAAACATTCAATCGGTATAATTTTTGGTATCTTACAAAAGTATTTTATTTAAACTTATGATTAAAGATAACATGGGAAAAGTTCAATTATGCAATGCGGTACAAG
>JBBQLS010000248.1:0-2331 GCA_038328115.1 Chitinophagales bacterium | reverse complement strand
AAGTACAAACTCAGCACGTAAAAATATTTACAGCTCTTATTACCTGCCCAACAATTACCAGTTTGAAGATATCATTGAAAGCCTGAAAGTTATGCGTAGTTATGGCGGCTGGACAAGCATCAACTACTTTGTTTTTCCCGGTATGACGGATAGTATTGAAGAATACGAAGCTTTACGAAAGCTGATAAAAGAAACCGATCTCTGCATGATACAGTGGCGCAATTTTAATATTGATCCTGATTGGTATCTTGGTAAAATCGGCGTTACCGATACCGGCGAATGTATGGGCGTAAAACAAATGATGGAACTGATACGTGAAGAATTCCCCAACTTAAAATTCGGATATTTTAATCCTTCTATCGAGAGGATAAAAGGAAATTTTGAGGTTGATTTTGCTCATTAGATTTTTTTGAGCCCGGCTTAAGGAATTCTACTTGGCTGCGGTGGCGTCGCACTCTTGTGCAGAATATCTTTATTGAGCTATACATTTATTTTATTTTTCATTATTCTTGAATTTTCCATTTACACCTTCCAAAGCAGCATGAAACTTTGCAACATAACCATCGTCAACTCCATATTCGCTGAATTTTTTTATCGCCCAATCAAAAACTGTTATTCCAAAACCTGTTTCCTTATGAACGATAATTGAATGAAAGTATGGGTGAGAATAAAGCCAGTCAAAACCTTCTATTTGGTTAAACAGATGACCAAGCATGACACCAAACTCGCAAACTTTAACAACGTAAGGGTTAGAAAAATCTGTTGAATCACTTTCTTTAATTAAGGCAGCGATTTTCTTTCTGTTATAATATTTATCAACCGCATCTAAAACATTAAAGTCGAGCTTACCAGACTGTATAATATTTTTAAAGTCTTCTAATGCAGCGTGGACCATTATTTCGTTAATAAATTTTTTCCTCTCCTCTAAATCTTCTTTTCCCAGATATTGCATTTCATCAAACTCTAAAGGCTTTCCTTCATAAGTAGCAATTTGATACATATCTGGCCTTGTCATGGTTGGCTTTTCGGCTTCTAGATACCATGGGCTGAAAAATTTTACAAATAATGTATCGCATTCCGGTAACTTCTTTTTGAATAATCCTAACATAAATAAGATGCTTGTTTACAGTGATACGCAAGGGTTTTTATTCAAAAGACTATTTCAACGTTTCCTCCAGCCATTTATAAAACTCATGCTGCCAAACCAAAGCATCCTGCGCAGTTAGCACCCAATGGTTTTGATCGGGCAGTAAAATGAATTTACTTTTTATGCCTCTTAACTGTGCCGCCTGAAAAGCCTGCTGGCCCTGCTCTATAGGCACACGATAATCTCTTCCGCCCTGGTAAATTAAAATAGGCGTGTTCCATTTATCTACAAAATTACTTGGCGAAAACTGTGCGTAAGATTTTTGTGCAGCAGCATTTTTCTTATCCCAGTAAGCACCACCATAATCCCAGTTTGGAAACCACATTTCTTCGGTAGTACCATACATACTTCTAAAATCAAAAATACCATCGTGGCTGATGAAAGTTTTAAAACGGTTATTGTGCATCCCTGCCAACATAAAAACAGAGTAACCTCCATAACTGGCACCCACACAACCCAGGCGGTTTTTATCAACAAATTTTTCTTTGCTTAACGCATCAATAGCACTCAGGTAATCTCTCATAGCCTGGCCACCATGGTCTTTGCTGATCTCTTCATTCCATTTGGTGCCATGGCCCGGCATACCCCTTCGGTTTGGTGCCACAACAATGTATCCATTGGCAGCCATCAACTGAAAATTCCAACGCACGGAATAAAACTGTGTCAGCGCCGATTGTGGTCCGCCCTGGCAATATAGCAACGCAGGGTATTTTTTTGCGGCATCAAAATCTGGCGGATAAATAACCCACACCAACATATCTTTTCCATCGGTGGTTTTTACAAAACGTCTTTCGGTTTTGCTCATGCTTAGCGATGCATAAGTTTCATCATTAACATGGGTTAACTGCGCCATGTTGCCGGTACTAATATCAACGCTGTAAATTTCTGCAGCATGGTTCATGTCGGTTCTGCTTACAATCAATGTATTGCCCGATTGGCCTATGATTCCACTAACATCAAAATCGCCTTTGGTAATTTGTTTTACAATTGCGGCCATTTTTGTAAGTCCAGGATAATTAACTGAAAACAATTGCAATGTGCCATTTATGGGTGCAAAAAAGAAAATATTTCTGGCATCATCACTCCAGCGGTACCCTTCCACATGTATATCATCTCTTGAAGCTGTGAGGTTCATTTTTGTAATACCATTGCTTACAATGAGATCCTGTTTGTCTGATTCAAAA
>JBBQLS010000247.1:0-2494 GCA_038328115.1 Chitinophagales bacterium | reverse complement strand
AAACCGTAAAAGTTATTAAGAATCGTTCATTTTCTCCTGTCAAAAAATGCCCAAAACCGTAAACCCATAACTCTAAACCCAAAACCTATTTCAGTATCTTTGCAGCGGAGATAAAATTATGAGCAAGAAAGGAAAAGTTTTGATGGCCATGAGCGGCGGTATAGACAGTACCGTAGCAGCTTTAATGCTTCATAAGCAAGGATATGAAGTAGTGGGCATTACCATGAAAACATGGGACTATGCTACCGCCGTTGGCAGCACCGGTAAAAAAGAAACCGGCTGCTGTAACCTCGACAGTTTTAACGACGCCAGGCAGGCTGCCGTGCAGCACGGATTTCCGCATTTTATTTTAGATATACGGGAAGAGTTTGGCGACTTTGTAATTGAGAATTTTGTAGATGAATATATTGCAGGCCGCACACCCAATCCCTGTGTTATGTGCAACACGCATATCAAGTGGCGGGCATTGATGAAAAGGGCCGATGCATTGGGCTGTGATTTTATTTCTACTGGTCATTATGCACAGGTACATCAGCATACAAACGGCAGGTATTTTATTCGCAAAGGTATTGATGATACTAAGGACCAAAGTTATGCCCTGTGGGGATTACAGCAGGATCTTTTAAGTCGCACTATTTTACCATTGGGCACTTATCATAAAAAAGATATTCGCCAGATGGCGCATGATTTTGGTTACCCCGAACTGGCGAAAAAGAATGAGAGTTACGAAATTTGTTTTGTACCCGATAATGACTACCGTGGCTTTTTAAAACGTAAGGTTGAAGGCCTGGAAGAACGGGTGAATGGCGGAAACTTTATTGATAAAACCGGTAAAATTCTTGGTAAGCATAAAGGTTATCCTTTTTACACGGTTGGGCAACGTAAAGGCCTGGATATTGCCTTGGGCAGGCCCGCTTTTGTTACAGAAATTTTACCCGAAACCAATACGGTTGTTTTGGGTGAAGAGACCGATTTAAACCGAACTGAAATGAAAGTAACCGGCCTCAACTGGATAAAATATGATGGCATTACTGACGGCATGGAAGCTCTTACTAAAATAAGATACAAAGATAAAGGTGCATTAAGTAACCTCTATACATACCAAAATGGTATAAATGTGCGTTTTTATAACGAAGTAAAGGGAGTTGCCCCCGGACAAAGTGCGGTTTTTTACGAAGGAGACGACGTAATCGGCGGCGGAATCATTCAACGGGCTGAGCAGCTTTTTACCATTTAAATGTATCTATATTTGTAATATATTTCAACTTATGAGAAAGATTTTTCTTTTAGCCATTGTTTCGTCAGTAGTATATGTATCCTGTAAAAAAAGCACTGATGTACTTGAAGTGGGCACTGTAAGCGAATATTCGCCGTTCGTTGTTGGCAAATACATTACTTATAACCTCGATTCTACCGTTTTTATAAACTTTGGAACAAAAGATACCGTTATTAAATACCAGGTAAAGCTTGCGGTAGATGCACAAATTACCGACAACCTGGGCAGGCCTGCTTACCGCATTATACGTTACATACGTAAAACGGCTGCCAACCCCTGGAACCCCGATAATACTTTTATGGCAGTGCCTACCGATTTTGCCATGGAGTTTGTTGAAAACAATATGCGTTTTCTAAAACTTAAAGGACCTGTAAGAGATGCTTTTACCTGGAAAGGTAATTCCTATATTGACACCTATTCGTTAAATTCCAATGTTAAATATTTAGACGATTGGAATTATGCGTACGACAGTGTGAATGTTAAAAAAACGATCGGCACATTTACCCTCGACAGCACCATCCACGTAGCACAACGCAATGAAGTGATCGGCAATACTTCCGATGCCAATTCGTACAGCGAAATAAATTTCAGCTCAGAGAATTATGCAAAAGGGCTGGGACTTGTTTATCGAAATTTTTTACACATAGAGTATCAGCCACCCAGGCCAGGCGTTGGCGCATACAGGGTTGGTTATGGTGTAAAGATGACGGTGATAGACCATAATTAAGACTCCGACCGGCCCCCTCTATCTCCCCCAAGGTGGAGGACATCTGGAAGATTTTAGCGCAGATGTTTTTGCAGTTCTAAAGAACTTGGATGCAATTAGGTTCCGAAAACTAATTCCCAATTCCTAATTACTTCTTCAGGCAGAAAGTTGAAAAGTCTGTTGATGGGATTTTATCTGCGCCCAATTGATTTAACATGGTTACCAATTGCCCCCGGTGATAAGTAGCGTGATTAAATACATGTTGTAACATCTGGTAAACCGGCATTTTAATTTGTTCTTTATTGCGTATATAAGCAAATACATGTACTAACTGGTTTTCAGTTGCATTATCAATCCAGTCTTTAAATTGTTGGCTTTGTTTTGCCAAAGCAACGCTCATTTCAGTAAAGGTTCCTGTAAATGCAGCGCTTTCCAAAACGATTTTCTCTGTAAGCTTTAACCGCTTCCACCATACTTCTTCGGCCAGCCACATGTGCTGCAATGTTTTGTAC
>JBBQLS010000246.1:0-2497 GCA_038328115.1 Chitinophagales bacterium | reverse complement strand
AAACCGTAAAAGTTATTAAGAATCGTTCATTTTCTCCTGTCAAAAAATGCCCAAAACCGTAAACCCATAACTCTAAACCCAAAACCTATTTCAGTATCTTTGCAGCGGAGATAAAATTATGAGCAAGAAAGGAAAAGTTTTAATGGCTATGAGCGGCGGTATAGACAGTACCGTAGCTGCTTTGATGCTTCATAAGGAAGGTTATGAAGTGGTGGGCATTACTATGAAAACATGGGATTATGCAGCCAGTGTAGGTACAACCGGCAAAAAAGAAACCGGCTGCTGCAATTTAGACAGTTTTAACGATGCCCGCCAGGCTGCCGTGCAACACGGATTTCCACATTTTATTTTGGACATCAGGGAAGAGTTTGGCGACTTTGTAATTGAGAATTTTGTAGATGAATATATTGCCGGCCGCACACCCAATCCCTGTGTGATGTGTAATACTCATATCAAGTGGCGGGCGTTAATGAAAAGAGCCGATGCATTGGGTTGTGATTTTATTTCTACCGGGCATTACGCACAGGTACATCAGCATACAAACGGCCGTTATTTTATACGCAAAGGTATTGATGATACCAAAGATCAAAGTTATGCCCTGTGGGGATTACAGCAGGATCTGCTGAGCCGTACCATTTTACCATTGGGTACTTATCATAAAAAAGATATTCGTCAGATGGCGCATGATTTTGGTTACCCGGAACTGGCTAAGAAAAACGAGAGTTACGAAATTTGTTTTGTACCCGATAACGATTACCGCGGTTTTTTAAAACGTAAAGTTGATGGACTGGAAGAACGGGTGAATGGCGGAAATTTTATTGATAAAACCGGCAAAATTCTTGGGCAGCATAAAGGTTATCCTTTTTACACTGTTGGGCAGCGCAAAGGGTTGGATATTGCACTCGGCAGGCCCGCTTTTGTTACAGAAATTTTACCAGAAACCAATACAGTTGTTTTGGGTGAAGAGGCCGATTTAAACCGTACTGAAATGAAAGTAACCGGCTTAAACTTTATAAAATATGAAGGCATTACGGATGGAATGGAGGCCCTGACCAAGATAAGATATAAAGATAAAGGTGCATTAAGTAACCTGTACACATACGAAAATGGTATAAATGTGCGTTTTTACACCGATGTAAAGGGAGTTGCCCCCGGACAAAGTGCGGTTTTTTACGAAGGAGACGACGTAATTGGCGGCGGAATCATTCAGCGGGCCGAGCAGCATTTTCCCATTTAAATGTATCTATATTTGTAATATATTTGAGCTTATGAGAAAGTTTTTTCTTTTAATAACCATTGTCACAGCAGTAATATTTGCATCCTGTAAAAAAAGCACAGATGTACTTGCCATAGCTTCTGTAAATGACTATGCCCCTTTTACTGTAGGCAAATACATTACTTACAACCTCGATTCTACCGTTTTTATAAACTTTGGAACAAAAGATACCGTTATTAAATACCAGGTAAAGCTTGTGGTAGATGCACAAATAACTGACAACCTGGGCAGACCAGCTTACCGCATTATACGTTATATACGTAAAACGGCTGCCGCCCCCTGGAACCCCGATAATACTTTTATGGCAGTACCTACTGATTTTGCCATGGAGTTTGTTGAAAACAATATGCGATTTCTGAAACTGAAAGCACCAGTAAGAGAGGGTTTTACCTGGAAAGGCAATACCTATATTGATACCTATTCTTTAAATTCCGATGTTAAATATTTAGACGATTGGGATTATACTTACGATAGTGTTAATGTTGCCAAAACCATTGGTACATTTACACTCGACAGCACCATACATGTGGCACAACGCAACGAAGTAATTGGCAATACTTCCGATGCCAATTCGTACAGCGAAATAAATTTCAGCTCAGAAAATTATGCAAAAGGGCTGGGACTTGTGTACAGGAATTTTTTACACATAGAGTATCAGCCACCGAGGCCAGGCGTTGGTGCTTACAGGGTTGGTTATGGTGTAAAGATGACTGTGATAGACCATAATTAAGACTCCGACCGGCCCCCTCTATCTCCTCCAAGGTGGAGGAAATCTGGAAGATTTTAGCGCAGATGTTTTTGCAGTTCTAAAGAACTTGGATGCAATTAGGTTCCGAAAACTAATTCCCAATTCCTAATTACTTCTTCAGGCAGAAAGTTGAAAAGTCTGTTGATGGAATTTTATCTGCGCCCAATTGATTTAACATGGTTACCAATTGCCCCCGGTGATAAGTAGCGTGATTAAATACATGTTGTAACATCTGGTAAACCGGTATTTTAATTTGTTCTTTATTGCGTATATAAGCAAATACATGTACTAACTGGTTTTCAGTTGCATTATCAATCCAGTCTTTAAATTGCTGGCTTTGTTTTGCCAAAGCAACGCTCATTTCAGTAAAGGTTCCTGTAAATGCAGCGCTTTCCAAAACGATTTTCTCTGTAAGCTTTAACCGCTTCCACCATACTTCTTCGGCCAGCCACATGTGCTGCAATGTTTTGTAC
>JBBQLS010000245.1:0-2665 GCA_038328115.1 Chitinophagales bacterium | reverse complement strand
AAAAAGGTTTAAGAGGATAAAACTTATTGCAATGGTGATAGGAATTTGAATGATGATACTTAAAGCACTCCGCCAATGAAATAAAAAGATGATAACAATCAATGCAACAATTGTCATCTCTTCAATCAATTTTACTTTGATATTGCCAATAGAAGCTTCGATTAATTCACTGCGGTCATAAGCGGTCTTGAAAGTTACTCCTTCCGGCAATCCCTTCTGTACATCTTTCATTTTTTCTTTTACGGCTGCAATCACTTTATCTGCATTTTCTCCGTACCGCATCACCACTATTCCACCCACTACTTCACCTTCGCCGTTCTCATCAAAAATGCCCAGCCTTAAATCACCTCCCATCTGTACTGTGCCAATGTCTTTTACCCTTACCGGAATACCATTGTAATTCCCAACTCCAATACTTTCAATGTCATCTTTACTTTTTATATATCCCAAACCCCGGATGATGTAAGCCATATCACTCATTTCAAATTTGCGGCCGCCAACGTCATTGTTGCTCGCTTTTACTTTTGTCATTACGTCCATCAGGGAGATATTGTAGAATTGCAATTTCACAGGATCAATCACCAACTGGTATTGTTTTTCAAAACCTCCAAAGGACGCTACTTCAGCAACACCGGGTACTGTTTGCAGCGCCAACTTTACGTACCAATCCTGTAATGCCCTTTGCTCTCCGAGGTCGAGATTTTTTGTATCAAGAGTATACCAGAATACATGCCCCACACCGGTTCCATCAGGCCCTAAGGTTGGCGTTACGCCAGTTGGTAATAAACGCTGTGCATAATTTAAGCGTTCCAGTACCCTTGTTCTTGCCCAATACACATCCACATCATCTTCAAAAATCACATACACAAAACTCATCCCGAACATGGATGTTCCCCGGATGTTTTTGACTTTGGGAATACCCTGTAAGTTGCTTACCAAAGGATAAGTAACCTGGTCTTCCATAATTTGAGGGCCACGCCCCATCCATTCGGTAAATACAATTACCTGGTTTTCGCTGAGGTCAGGTATTGCATCTATTGGATTCTTTTGGATATTTAAAATACCCCACACAAACAAACCTGCTGCCAGCAGCAATACGATGTAGCGGTTTTTTAATGACCAGGAGATTAATTTAGAAATCATAACAGTTTTATTTAACCGGTAATTATTTAAACATTTCTTCTACACTGCCACAGTCCATCATCTTTTGTTTATATAAGGATTGCGGATGTCTTTTGATTCATTTTTCATCTTTTCTATTTTAATGTTATCAATTGATTTTAATATTTGGATTGATTTTATTTTCTTTGAAACTTAATACCAGAACATAAATAACGCTGGGCAAAAGCATAAACTGTAAAACTGGTACCAGGCCTACTTTTAAACCCATAATAATTGGCATTTGTGTTGAATAACTCCAGGTACCCAAATTAATATGCCGCAGTTCAGCCAGCACAGCACCTATACCTCCTGTCAATACAAGTATCATCAACCGGGAGGGTCTTGGCCGGGTCATCCACCAGTTATTTTTATACAGCAATGCAAACCCATAATAGATTAAAAGTACCATGATGGTATCTGCTACAGAGGCCAGTGCGCAAAAAAAGGTAGATCGCCAATCCAGAAACATGTTATTGTAAAACGGCATCTGCAACATCTCCCATGCAAAATGGAGTACGAATGAGCATATTGTAATGCTCCAAAAAAGCTGCATAAAAGTCGGCTGGTTGCCCGCCTTTTTCTTTAAATAAACGACAAGAATAATCAGCAGCAGCAAGGCTGCCGAGGGAACAATAAAAATGTATAGACTTAATTTTTCCATGCCTGTTTATTTTTTTATTTTACTATTAATGTTTGTGACCTGCATGTTCATCTTTTTTCTCTGCTTTTTCTTTCAATTCCATTCCGCATTTGGGGCATGTTCCTGGCTTATCGTAGGTTTTATCACCTTCACATTTCATCGGACAGGCATACACAACGGCTGGCATTTCCTTTAAATCCATTCCGCATTTAGAGCATTTGCCAGGCCTATCACTGGTTACATCCGGGTGCATTGGGCATGCATAGGTTTTCATGGCACTCATTTCCATTTTATCTTTTTTCATTTCGGTCATATCATACCACATTTGGAACATTTACCTGGTTTGTTGCTGGTTACATCAGGGTGCATGGGGCAACGGTATTTCATTTGCTCCACTTTTATTTTAGATTTTTGTTTGGTTGAATCCTGTGCAAATACTGCAACAGAAAAGATGGTCAACGCTGCCATCATCAGCATTTTAATTGCTTTCATTTTATTACTATTTATTTGTTTTGAAAAAAGACAATTTGTTGGCATATAGAAATGCCAACAGCCCGGCAATGATTATTGCCCGGTGTATAAAGGTGTAAATTCTAAATGAGGAAGGAACGCTTAAAAATGTATATAGCTACGCCATGTGTTCGTGGTGGCGCATGGCTGATAGGATTTTCTTCTGTTACAGAAGAAAAATCAATAACTGGTAATTCAGTAAATGAAGCAGGGATGGCTAACGAGAATAACTGCAACATTTGCAGATTGCTTTCTGCTAATTTCTGTGCAGAATCATCTTTTACAAACTTGTGTTCGTCTTTGCAGCAGCCGTTATCAGATTTGTGAGATTTTTCCATGCCGCATTTGGGGCAG
>JBBQLS010000244.1:0-2846 GCA_038328115.1 Chitinophagales bacterium | reverse complement strand
GCCGATATTTTGCCCATCATAATACATGGAACAGATTATACGCTTACCAAAAAAGATGCCTTGCTTAAGAATGGACAGGTAACACTTAAATATTTACCAAGAATAAAAGCCGGTGACACAAGCTTTGGAAACAATTATACAGAAAGGGCAAAAGGAATTGGCCGTTATTTCAGGCAGGAGTTTTACATGCTTAAAAAAGAAATTGAGCAACCAAAATACTTTAGAGAAAAACTGATTTACAACTATATTTATAAAGGGCCTTTCCTGGAATGGTACATGCGTATAAAAACCAGGCTGGAAAAAAATTACCAGGTCTTTCATGAACTGGTTCCGACGCAGGGAAAAATACTCGATATTGGCTGTGGTTACGGCTTTATGAGTTATATGTTGGCTTTTACTTCGGCCCAAAGACAAATTACAGGCATAGATTATGATGAAGACAAAATTGAAATTGCCAATAATTGTTTCAGCAAAACGGATATGATTAATTTTGTACACAGCGATGTAATTAGTTTTGGTTTTGAAAAGTATGATGCCATTATTCTGGCCGATATGCTTCACTACCTGCCGGCAATGGAACAAAAACAGGTAATTGAAAAATGTATCAGCAACTTAAATCCCGATGGAATTATTATCATTCGTGATGGGGATGCTGATAAAGAAAAGCAACACAAAAAAACAAAGCTTACCGAGTATTTCTCTACCCGATTTTTCAAATTTAATAAAACAAAAAATACAGGATTGAGTTTTTTATCGGGGAGCATGATCAGAGAAATTGCTGTAGCCAATAATTTATCCTGCAAAGAAATACCTGATTCAAAACTTACATCAAACACTATATTTATTTTAAAAGCAGCAAATTGATAGAACCGGAATTTGACATAGTGATTATTGGAAGCGGCATGGGCGGACTGATATGTGCAGACATACTCAGCAGGGAAGGTTACAAGGTTTGTGTTCTTGAAAAAAACAGGCAGGTAGGCGGTAGCCTGCAAACTTATGTGCGGGATAAAGTGATTTTTGATTCAGGAGTACATTACCTGGGCGGACTGGGCGAAGGCCAGAATCTTTACCAGGTGTTTAAATACCTGGGAATTATAGACAAGCTGAAGCTGCAGAAAATGGATGAAGATGTTTTTGATAAGATATTGATCGAAGGTGATGATAAAGCTTATGTGTTTGCGCAGGGCTACGAAAATTTTATTCAGCACCTGCTGAATGATTTCCCTGATGAAGAAAAAGCATTGCACATTTATTGCGATAAGATAAAGGAAGTGTGCAGCAAATTTCCGTTGTATAATTTAAGAACCGGCGGAAATATCAATGAAAAAAATGCCGTGCTGGGCATTGATACCAGGACCTTTATTGAATCTATAACCAACGATAAAAAATTACAGGCTGTATTGGTGGGTAATAGTATGCTGTATGTTTTGCAATCGGGCAAAACACCTTTTTATGTGCATGCTATGATATTGAACAGCTATATTGAAAGCTCCTGGAAATGTATTGACGGAGGCTCTGATATTGGAAAGTTTATGGTTAAAAATATCCGGGAGCATGGCGGTGTTATTCACCGTAATACAGAAGTAAAAAGAATTGTGGTTGATGATGAGAAAGCGGTTTCGGTAGAACTTACTGATGGGTCGCATGTGTATGCAAAACATTTTATCAGCAACATGCATCCGTTACGAACGCTTGAAATGACTGAAAGCAAACTTATTAAACATGCTTATAAAAGCCGCATTAAAGGGCTCGAAAATTCGATTGGTGGTTTTGTGATAAATATTGTTTTTGAAAAAGATACCTGGCCTTACCTAAAAAATAATTTCTATTATATGAAGGATGGAAGGGAATGGAACCTGACAGATCACAATGAAGAAACCTGGCCTTTGGGCTATGCTTTATTTTGTTCAGCCTCTTCAAAGTCGGAGGTATATGCCGAGTCAATGACATTGCTTACCTATATGCGTTTTGATGAAGTAAAAGAATGGGCAGGCACATTTAATACGGTATCAAAAGAAGAGGACCGCGGAGAAGCCTACGAAGCTTTTAAAAAACGTAAAGCTGAAAAACTGCTTGATTGTGCAGAAGAAAAATTTCCCGGTTTACGGAAAGCGATAAAGACTTATTACACAGCAACGCCTTTGTCCTACCGGGATTATATTGGTAACGACGATGGCTCTATGTATGGCATTACCAAGGATTACAGCAATCCGTTAAAAACATTTATATCGCCCCGTACCAAAATACCTAACCTTTATTTAACAGGACAAAATCTTAATTTGCACGGCATATTGGGTGCCACCATGAGCGGACTGGTAACCAGTGTTGCTTTTTTAGGGAATGAAGACATCATAGAAAAAATACGAAATGCTTAACTGGAAAAAAACAGGAAGACGGACTTTAAGAGTACTTGCCGTACTTTTTATTTTACTGTTTATTGGTGCTGTCTATCTGGTGCAGGTATCAGATATACAGCCGCCAAAGCCCACCGATATGAGCAGCCTGCAGTTGCAGCGGACCGATCATGGCGATGGCTTTTATACCATAAAAAATAACTGGTTTCGTCATAGCAAAAGCGGGTTATATGAGTTGTATGTAGAGGGTGAACCATTTGAACGTGGTGTTATCAACGGAAAACTTACTAAAGAGTTGGTTGTAAGACAGGAAGATCATTTTGCTGAGCAGATAACCAAACTTGTACCTTCAAAATTTAAAAGAAATTTTTTAAAATATTTGATCGGTTTCTTTAACCGCAAGCTTGATAAAAATGTTACGGAAGAATATAAGGAAGAAATTTACGGTGTATCAGAATCTGCTTCTCCTAAATACCAATACCTGGGTAC
>JBBQLS010000243.1:0-2861 GCA_038328115.1 Chitinophagales bacterium | reverse complement strand
ATCCCGGCCCATAAAATCCGGCCTGTTCAATCAAACCATCGTTTCGCAATGAGTAGTCGTATGTTTGATTGGCGTATGGATAAATTGCCGTACGCACATCAAACTCCCTGTTGCGCTTGTCATATCTTAAAATGCGGTCTGTACCCAACGTAATTTTATTGTACGTATTATATTTGAACTGATAATAGTGCGACTGGTTAAATCCATCGGTGCTGTTGGGCAAATACACAAACGAAGACGTATTCCATATAACTGTATTGCCCGAAACAGGTACTGTTGATGTTCTCCAGTAATACACGGTACTATCAGTAAATATTATATTGGTTGGTTTAAATTCAATTACACCACCTATGCCACTCACATTGTAGGCTTTCTTAAATGAAGAATTGAACAATTCAGTAGTATCAACCTCCATATTATATTGCCGCAGGCTGTTTAACGGGTTAGCTGTGCTGGCATAAAAACTAATATTCTGTTTGTTGATGATTGAATAATTGTACGGTGAAATGGGGCGCAACTCATCCTCGAAAATGTAAAAATCTTTGGTTAAAATATTATTGGTTTCAAATAGTTCATCTATCCGGTTAGTAGCATCCAGTGTAACTATCAATTTATTAAGGCCTTTATCAGTTAACTGGTTGATGGGAACAGTGAGATATAAAGAATCTGTAAACAAGGTTGCCGGAACGTATTTATTATACAGTACCCTGATAGAATCATTAGGTAGTTTTTGTTTTACGCTTACCCACATAGAGTCTTTGATGGCTCTGCCAATGTTCATCATCTTAATGTCGATATTAAAAAAGTTGCTGGCTACCGAAATAATATTGGGTATAAATTTCACCAGTTGATCCTCAATAACATAATCTGGTTTGGCAAATGAATTTAATCTTATAGCCGGATCGCCATGCAGGTTGATCTCTTCCAGGTGAACACGGGTGAAATAATCGAGAGAAGACGGATTGCTTCCCAGTTCCTGGTTTACAGCTTTCATCTGGTTTCCAATGGTATTTCCATACATGGTTCTGGAAATTTTATTATAAAAACTCTCGTTGTAAAAATTTAAGAATGGCGGTACTCCCCAATGCGTGCTACCCAGGAAACCGATACTGCCTTTATGATCAAGAAAAATATATTTTTCGGATAACGACATACCTGAATAATTTACCGGGCGGCTGGGACTAAAAGTGAAAAAATTACCAACCGTGCAACCGCTTACATCAAAAAACGGGTACTTGCCCGCATTCTGATAATTTTCGGGATAGTTTAAATTAATTGCCAGTTCATTGGCAGAAGAGTGGCCAAAATATTTTACATAACTAACACCATCCTGCAGCAACTGGGCAATGCGTTGACTCTGTTCCTGCTCCACAGCCGATACGGAGGTTTTAACAAAGGTTTCTACATGTGCTCCAAACAGCGTATCCTCTATAATTTCTTTATAGGTATTCATATATCCGCCAAGCTGAGCGTTTTCAGTGCTGTCAGATCCTCCAATGGTGTGTATCACATTTTTCATCCAGGCTCTATCGCCTATAAATTGACTTGGTGTGCGTTGCACAAGTTCATATTCTTTTACCTTATCGAGATATACGCCTACTTCATTTCCATTTACTGCGCCCAAACGGCCGATGGGTATTGTTGGGACGTTTGCTCCCGGAGGGCAAGCCAGTAAAATATCTGAGGCAGGCCAGCCAAAGGTTTGCACAAGATCAAGCTGTTCCGCAACAGGATTAGCCTGGTTCAATACATAATCCAGGTAAGCCATACCCCGGCCAATAATCAGCACATATTTAGGAGCCGGAGTAAAAGTCTGATTGGCGTATTGTATAAAATTACGAATGGCTGCAGGGTGCTTTCTAATACCAAAACCAAACTGATCATTCAACTCATCAATATTATACACTTTTGAATTAAAACCCCCGCCAACAGCCGAGCTTCTGTATTGGCGATACTGATCTACATTATTTGTCCCCGAGCCATTATTATATAAAACCGGGTTACTGATAATCAGATAATCGCCCTGGTTGGCGGCACTGGCATAATTTATAAAGGTTTTTGATGATAATGAAGTTACTGTGGTAAAGTTTGAAACATCCCCGTTCATCAGGTTAAATTTGCGCAAGGTATCTGCCGAAGCTGCCAATACAAATCTTACCTGACCTGCAGTGCTTATATCACCAATGATTCTTTTGCTGTTATTATAGTCGTATAAAATGGGTGCTACTCCATTGGTATTAAAATTGGTTATTACCAGGTAATTACCTGCAGCATTGTTCTTTAACTCAAAATAAAAATTCTTTTCGTTGTTAAAATTAAAGGTAGCAGGATAGGTAACAGAAAAACAACTTACTACAATACGATCGGCAGCAAGCGAGGAATTACCATTTATATTTACACCTATAAAAGAAGGGCTGTTTAAAATAGAAAGCGGTAAATTCCTGACGGTATCTTTAATGTAATTAAAATATGGCATTGGCAGTGGGGTTGTCCTCACTGATGTACCCTGTACTTTAGATACCAGTTCCCTTGGGTTTAATGCATTACCGGCAGCGGTTACAGTAAACATTACATTATTTTGGGGCCCTGCAGTGTACTTATTTATATTATCCAACACTTTAACCAAAGCGCAGCATGGGGCTATATTATCACTTGTCCATCCTTCGCC
Organism: Chitinophagales bacterium; assembly: GCA_038328115.1. GTDB lineage: Bacteria > Bacteroidota > Bacteroidia > Chitinophagales > Chitinophagaceae > Ferruginibacter. Next base: position 193 of record JBBQLS010000243.1, on the reverse strand, counting down.
AATATCGTAGGATGATGAGTAAACATATTCTCCAATAACTGCAGCATACCCCTTGTTAATCTGGTTGCGATAATGCTGCTCAATGCGGCGCATAAAATAGGGTTCGGCAGGCAAACTGTTGCCTGCAGTGGGGTTGGCAGTTGCTGTGTATCTAAGGTTGCTTGCCGTAACAGGATTAACCGTTAGAAAATAA
>JBBQLS010000242.1:0-3162 GCA_038328115.1 Chitinophagales bacterium | reverse complement strand
GGCGGGTAAAAATCATACCGTGCAAATTGTAGATGTGGATGGCAAAGGGAATCTGCTGGCTGGCAGCAGTGATGTACAAGTGCAGTTTTACCGTATTCAATGGCGTTGGTGGTGGGATAATAACGGTGATAATCTCAGCAATTTTACGCAGGATGAATATAACAAGCTATTAAAAACAGAAACGGTGAAACTGAATAATGGCCGTGGCAACTGGACCTTTGGCACATCTGAAAATGAATGGGGACGCTATTTAATTTTGGTGAAAGATTTAAAAAGCGGTCACACAACCGGTTCAACATTTTATATTGAAGATGCTTACTGGCAAACCCGTGCAGGTGAAGAAGACCAGACGGCGGCTTCCATGTTATCTTTTCAATCAGACAAAGAAAAATACAATGTTGGCGATGAAGTCTCTTTAAAAATACCGAGCAGCAAAGGTGGCCGTGTATTGGTTAGTATTGAAAACGGCAGCAAGGTTTTAAAATCTTTCTGGCAGGAAACAAAGCAAGGTCAGACCGATGTAAAATTCAAGGCCGAAGCAGGTATGTCGCCCAATGTGTATGCAACCATAAGTTTGTTACAACCGCATTCGCAAACCATTAATGATTTGCCGATACGCATGTACGGTTCCGTTCCCATTTTTATTGAGGATAAAAATACCATATTGAAACCGATGTTAAATATTGCAAGCAGTATCAGGCCCGAAACAAATGTTTCTTTCAGTGTAAGTGAAGAGAATGGAAAAGAAATGACTTATTGTGTAGCGATTGTTGATGAAGGATTGCTGGATCTTACAAGATTTAAAACACCCAATCCGCATGATGCTTTTTATGCAAGAGAAGCACTGGGCGTAAAAAGTTTCGACCTGTTTGATTATGTAATAGGTGCCTGGGGCGGAGACCTTGAAAGAATATTAACCATTGGTGGTGATAATGAAGCCGGACCCGGTAAACAAAAATCGGCCAATCGTTTTAAACCGGTTGTTAAATATATCGGGCCATTTCATTTAGGTAAAGGTCAAACACAAAAACAATCTTTCACGCTGCCATCTTATATTGGCTCGGTAAGAGCAATGGTTGTTGCGGCTCACGAAGGCAGTTATGGCGCTACAGAAAAAACAATAGCTGTTAAAAAGCCTTTGATGATGCTCGCTACTATGCCTCGTGTACTTGGGCCCGGCGAAACGATCAAATTACCGGTTACTGTTTTTGCAATGGAAAACAATGTTAGAAAAGTGAATGTATCATTACAGGCGAATCCTTTCCTGGAAGTTGTTGGAGGAAATTCGCAACAGGTAAACTTTACTGAAAACGGCGAACAGATGGTTTACTTTGATGTTCGTGTAAAACCAAATGTGGGCATTGGCAAAGTAAAATTGCTGGCAAGTTCCGGCAGCGAAAAAGCAGATTATGAAGTTGAACTGGATATCCGCAATCCCAATCCACCGATAACGCAGGTTACAGAAATGACCTTGGCAGCAGGACAACAATGGAAAACAATTGCAAATCCTGTTGGTATAGCCGCATCCAGTACGGCTGTGTTGGAAATTTCCAGTGTACCATCTATGAATTTACAAAAACGTTTGAATTATTTAATTGAATATCCACACGGTTGTGTTGAGCAAACGACTTCTGCAGTTTTTCCGCAGTTGGTATTAAATCAGTTGACCGATCTGGACGATCTTAAAAAAGCACAGGTTGATAGAAATATAAAATCGGGCATTGCCAGGTTACAGAATTTTCAGCGGCCAGACGGTGGTTTTGGCTACTGGCCCGGCGCCAGCGAAAGCGATGAGTGGGGTACCAACTATGCCGGCCATTTTTTAGTGGAAGCACAAAACAATGGTTACCTGGTTAGTGATTATATGTTGCAGAACTGGAAAAATTATCAACGTGGCAAAGCAAACAGTTGGGCACCTTCTACCACTAATTTTTATGGCGGCGACCTTACCCAGGCATACCGTTTATATGGCCTTGCATTAGCCAAAGCCCCGGAACTCGGTGCCATGAACCGTTTGAAGGAATTCAAATATTTATCTGTAGAAGCCAAATGGCGTTTGGCAGCAGCTTACAAACTCGCCGGCCAGGATAATACAGCACTTGATCTTATCAGTGGGCTTGCTGTAACTTTTGACCCACGGCCAAGCCCGGGCGTTACATTTGGTAGTGACCTGCGAGACCAGGCAATGGTGCTTGAAACCTTAACCATCATGGGTAAAAAAGCAAAAGCCACCGAACTATTACCAACCATTGCTGCAAAATTATCGCAGGATAATTGGTACAGCACCCAAACAACAGCCTATGCTTTAATTGCTATCGCAAAGTATTGTGGCAAAAATCCAAGCGGTGCAAAAATACTTGCCACGGGTACTGTTGATGGGAAGAATGTTGATATCAATTCAGCTTCCTATATCAAACAACTACCGATTCTTTTTGCAAAAGGAAGCAGTAATGTTGTCATCACAAATAAAGGGAGCAACAACCTGTATGTCCGTTTGGTTATACAAGGCCAACCGCTTGCAGGCGATAGTATAAAAATAAACAACAACCCCGCAGTTTTAAATATGAGTGTGAGCTATGTAAATCAAAATGGCGCTGCCATTGACATAAATAAACTTACACAAGGCACCGACTTTGTAGCAAAAGTCACCATCACCAATCCCGGCAGGCGTGGTTATTATTCCAACATGGCGTTGAGCCAGATATTCCCCAGCGGCTGGGAAATTTTAAACGCCCGTATGTTTGATGGCGAAGGTGCTTTCAAATCTTCTTCGTCAACCTACCAGGATATTCGTGATGACCGTGTGTACACTTATTTCAATATCAGCGGCAATCAAACATACACCTATTACATACAACTGAATGCATCTTACCTGGGCCGTTTCTTTTTGCCGGGCACGTATTGCGAAGCGATGTATGATAACAGCATTTCGGCAGGTGTAAATGGTAAGTGGGTGGAAGTTGTGAATCAATAATTCATGTATAACCTTGTTGATGTTTCAAAAAAACATCAACAGGGTTATTTTTTTTGCACAAACTTTAGTACTACTATTTAACATCGTTGTGTCACTCACTTTTACCGCATACCTTTATTGAGCTTTAATTGTGTTTTATTAAAAATCAAATGGCAAACACCTACACACAAATTCATCTGCATTTAATT
>JBBQLS010000241.1:0-3178 GCA_038328115.1 Chitinophagales bacterium | reverse complement strand
CAAATTGCCCAAAGTGCCTGTAATTTACATTGGTTCTTTATCAAGATTTGAAAAAACAGCGCTTCAGAATAAATACGATCTGTGTATTATCTTATCAGGCCCCGAACCTCAAAGAACAATTTTTGAAAACACTATACTGACTAATATTGAAAAAATGTCTCAGAAAATCTGCCTGGTTCGTGGGCTTCCGCAAGAAACACAAATACCTGAGTTGGCAAATGCTTCAGTCGAAATAAAAAATCATTTAACATCAGATGAATTGAGTACAACCATTCAACAATCAAAAATAATTATTAGCCGGTGTGGTTACTCAACTGTAATGGATCTTGTAAAACTGCAAAAAAAAGCAATACTGGTACCAACCCCCGGCCAAACAGAACAGGAATACCTGGGTAGATATTTACAGGCAAACAAAATATTCTATTGTGTTGATCAGAAAAATTTTTCACTATTAGAGGCTTTAAAAAATGAGGCGAATTTTGAATGTAATGACTGGCCGGCAAATACAGATAATTATACGGCGGTGATAAAGGATTTTGTAGCAGCTCTTTAACAGTCAAGATATTTAAACCCTCTGCCAATTTTTTTAAGGTCGGTCATTATGGTATATCCGGTTGCATACCACTTGTCGCTCTTTTGTAAACTTTCAAAAGGCAAGTCATTTTGCACGGCTGGCAAAGCTGTACTGGTGATAACCGGTGTTTTAAGCAATGGTAAACCCTTGGCTTCGGTTGCATAACCAACCCAGGTTTTTTTTCCGGTTAATACCGAAAAAACATTTTTATAAAAAGCAGCCACATTTTTTTTTATAAAAATAATTACCGGTACGGCAAGTAAAAAAAGTATTGACATAATAATATCCAGCAGCCTTTTATTGCGCTGCTGCAATGGCATTCCAATTTTATATTTTGTTGAATTGGCTATAAAACCCCCGCTTGTATTTTTGCTATCGCTGCCCACAATACTGTTGCTGCCCGATGCATGGAATTTATTTCTGATGTTGCCCGGTAGATCATTAATGCATGCAATAATTTCTTTAAAACTTAATCCGTTTTCGCAAAAAATTATTTCTTTAACCTGGTATTTTTTAACTACCTCGGATAGTTGATTAATACTACCAAGTGATGTAGAGGCATTCGGCGGGTCGTTGCCAACACGTCCCAAAACTCTTTCTGTCATTCCTGCCTTTTCCAGCATCCCCTTAATAATTAAAAAATCTTTTTCTGCAGCCACCACAATTGTTTGCCGTCGCTCTTCATTTTCATTGCTCGTTTCCAGGTAGTGCCATCTAATAAATAACTGCCGCACTATATTCATTAATAAAAAAGCAAGTGCAATACCAGTAACTAAAATACCTCTTGAAAAACGGATACTTTCGGGCAACAATGCATACACACTTAATAAAACCAGGGCCGCAATTGTTGTTGATCGCACCAGTTGCAATTGTTTGTAGCCTTTATCGTAAAGTCCGCTGTAAAATGCGATAACTAAAAACAACACAGTAAATAATGGGACCGCAATGAATAAGACATTGGGCGAATAATTTATTTCCTGCCGTATAAAGTTGCTCCACAATATTCTTGTTAATCCAAAAGAAGCTAAAATTAAGCCCGCATCAAGTATGGGTAAGCCAATTTTTTTTAACAGGCTTCCCAATGCCGAAAAAAAAGCCCTGATAATGATTGCGGTTTGTATAAAGAAAATAAAAAAACCTGCTTTGCTTCCGCTGTAATGTTTTTTTACAAACAAACTCATCGCTTTATAAAAAAGCCTTACATAGTTTAAACTTCCTCTTTTAGTGCTTTCGCCTTTAAAGTGAATGATGCTGCTTTCGGCAAAATAATAATTTTTAAAGCCTGTTTCCTGTATCCGGTAGCTCAGGTCAACATCTTCGCCGTACATAAAAAAACGTTCATCAAAATTTCCGATCTCATCCAGTATTTTTTTTGGTATTATCATAAATGCGCCGGCGAGCACGTCCACTTCGTGATTTTCCTTTTCCGGTAAATGCCCCAGATGATATTTTGCAAATATTTTTGACCGGGGAAATAACCTGGCAAGACCTGATAGTTTAAATAAAGAAGTTAGTGGCGATGGGAATGCCCGCTTACTTTCCTTTAAAAAGTTCCCTGAACCGTCAACCATACGTATACCGATGGCCCCGATTTTTTTGGTTGTTTTTAAAAACTGAATGCACTTTTCAATACTATCTTCCGCAAGCAATGTATCCGGATTTAAGAAAAGTATAAATTCTCCCGCTGCTTTTGTAAGTGCCAGGTTATTTGCTTTGGCAAAGCCAATATTGTCGCTGTTCCAGATAAATTTTACGTTTGCAAATTTATCTTCAAGATATGCTTTGCTTCCGTCGGTTGAATTATTATCGGCAACAATAATTTCCGCATCAATACCTGCACAGGCTTTTTGAACCGAATGCAGGCATTGCTCCAAAAAATATTTTACATTGTAGTTTACGATAATTACCGATAAAAGCATATTCAAATATAGTAAAGAAGCCTTTGTATCTTTGCGACATGCTAAAAACAACGCTTTTAAATGCAGTTGAAGCCGGTGCGGTACAGCTAAAGCATTATTTTAACAACGAAGATCTTACGATCAGTAATAAGGAGGGAATCAATAACTGGGTTACCGAGGCCGATCATGCGGCAGAAAAAGCGATCATTGAAGTGATAAAAGGCGATTATCCGGATCATTTTATTTTAAGTGAAGAAGTTGGCGAAATTGTAACAGGCAGCGATACCAAATGGATCATAGACCCTATTGACGGCACCATCAATTTTGCCAGCGGTATTCCTATTTGTTGTGTTAGTATTGGTGTGGAGCAAAATGGCGAAATGATACTGGGTGCTGTTTACAATCCATTTATTGATGAATTATTTTTTGCACAAAAGGGCTTTGGCGCATCGCTGAACGATAAAAAAATTAGTGTAAGTAAGAAAACGGAAGTGTTGCACAGTTGCTTAGTTACCGGTTTTCCGTACACTTATCTTGATATGGAAAACGGACCGCTGGAGGTTTTTGAACGTCTGGTACGCAAAGGGGTACCGGTACGCAGACTGGGAAGTGCGGCCATTGATTTGTGTTGGGTTGCTGCAGGCCGGTTTGACGGTTTTTTTGAACACAGCCTGAGTGCCTGGGATAGTGCTGCGGGTTATTTGAT
>JBBQLS010000240.1:0-3293 GCA_038328115.1 Chitinophagales bacterium | reverse complement strand
CTGCCCCAAATGCGGCATGGAAAAATCTCACAAATCTGATAACGGCTGCTGCAAAGACGAACACAAGTTTGTAAAAGATGATTCTGCACAGAAATTAGCAGAAAGCAATCTGCAAATGTTGCAGTTATTCTCGTTAGCCATTCCTGCTTCATTTACTGAATTACCAGCTATTGATTTTCCTTCTGTAACAGAAGAAAATCCTATCAGCCATGCGCCACCACGAACACATGGCGTAGCTATATACATTTTTAAGCGTTCCTTCCTCATTTAGAATTTACTCCTTTATACAACGGGCAATAACCATTGCCGGGCTGTTGGCATTTCTATATGTCAGCAAACTGTCTTTTTTAAAAACAAATAAATATTAATAAAATGAAAGCAATTAAAATGCTGATGATGGCAGCGTTAACCGTCTTTTCTGTTGCAGTATTTGCACAGGATTCAACCAAACAAAAATCTAAAATGAAAATGGAGCAAATGAAATACAGTTGCCCCATGCACCCCGAGGTAACCAGCAAAAAACCCGGCAAGTGTTCCAAATGCGGTATGGACATGACCAAAATGAAAAAAGATAAAATGGAAATGAGCTCCATGAAAACCTATGCATGCCCTATGCACCCTGACGTAACCAGTGATAAGCCGGGCAAATGTTCTAAATGTGGTATGGATATGAAGGAAAAGGCGGCAGTGGTATATGCTTGTCCGATGAAATGCGAGGGAGATAAAACATACGATAAGCCAGGCAGATGCCCCAAATGCGGAATGGATATGACCGAAATGAAAAAAGAAAAAATGGAAATGACTGCCATGAAAACTTATACATGCCCTATGCATTCAGATATAACCAGTGATAAACCCGGTAAATGTTCTAAATGTGGAATGGATTTAAAAGAAATTCCTGCCGTTGCATATGCCTGTCCGATGAAATGTGAAGGAGATAAAACCTACGATAAATCAGGTAAATGCCCTGTTTGCGGCATGGCATTAAAAGAGAAAAAAGATGACCATTCAAACCACATACATTAATAAAAACTAAAAAGAAAATATGAAAAAGATATTCCTTCTGATTTCAATTGTTACTGCATTTTCAATTGTTTCATGCAATAGCAATAACCAGTCAGCGAAAGAAGATCACAGTATGATGAGTCACGATTCAACTATGCCCAGGCAGGATAATAAAATGATGGATGAAAATGTAAAAATGGTATCAGCTACTTTCCCGGCAATTGATGCCGGAGTTTCCAGTTACATAAAATCAATGTTGCAAAATTATATAAGTATTAAAAATGCATTAATTGAAGCTAATTCTGATAAAGCAGCTTCTTCATCTGCGGCTATGTATGAAGCAATGAAAGGCTTTGATAAATCCTTGCTCACCGCAGACCAGAAAAAAGTATATGATGATATTGAAAGCGATTTGAAAGAACATGCAGAACACATTTCTAAAAGTAAGCTCGATCATCAACGGGAACATTTTGCCATGATGAGCAAGGATATGTATGATATGGTAAAGGCCTTTGGTGCAGGTATGACTTTGTACCACGACCATTGCCCCATGTTTAAAGATGGCTCTATGTGGCTGAGTGAATCAAAAGACATCCGCAATCCTTATTATGGTGAAAAGATGATGACTTGCGGTAGCGTAGAAGAAATGTTTAAATAATTACCGGTTAAATAAAACTGTTATGATTCCTAAATTAATCTCCTGGTCGTTAAAGAACCGTTACATCGTTTTGCTGCTTGCAGCAGGTTTGTTTGTGTGGGGTATTTTAAATATCCAAAAGAATCCAATCGATGCAATACCTGACCTCAGCGAAAACCAGGTAATTGTTTTTACTGAATGGATGGGGCGTGGCCCTCAAATTATGGAAGACCAGGTAACCTATCCTTTGGTGAGCAACTTACAGGGTATTCCCAAAGTCAAAAACATCCGGGGAACATCCATGTTTGGGATGAGTTTTGTGTATGTGATTTTTGAAGATGATGTGGATGTGTATTGGGCAAGAACAAGGGTATTGGAACGCTTAAATTATGCACAACGATTACTACCAAATGGAGTAACGCCAACCTTGGGCCCCGATGGCACAGGCGTAGGGCATGTTTTCTGGTACACCCTCGATACAAAAAGTCTCGACCTCGGAGAGCAAAGGACATTACAGGATTGGTACGTTAAACTGGCATTGCAAACGGTGCCAGGTGTTGCTGAAGTAGCTTCCTTCGGTGGATTTGAAAAACAATACCAGTTGGTTATTGACCCGGTGAAATTGCAGTTCTACAACATCTCCCTGATGGACGTAATGACCAAAGTAAAAGCCAGTAATAATGATGTAGGTGGCCGAAAATTTGAAATGAGTGATATGGCATATATCATCCGGGGTTTAGGCTACATTAAAAACAAAGATGACATTGAAAGTATTGGAGTCGGTAATTACAACGGTATTCCGGTAAGGGTAAAGGATATAGGAACCGTGCAGATGGGAGGTGATTTAAGGCTTGGCATTTTTGATGAGAACGGCGAAGGTGAAGTAGTTGGTGGAATAGTGGTGATGCGGTACGGAGAAAATGCAGATAAAGTGATTGCAGCCGTAAAAGAAAAAATGAAAGATGTACAAAAAGGTCTGCCGGAAGGAGTAACCTTCAAGACCGCTTATGACCGAAGTGAATTAATCGAAGCTTCTATTGGCAACATTAAAGTAAAATTGATTGAAGAGATGACAATTGTTGCATTGATTGTTATCATCTTTCTATTTCATTGGCGGAGTGCTTTAAGTATCATCATTCAAATTCCTATCACCATTGCAATAAGTTTTATCCTCTTAAACCTTTTTGGTATTTCATCTAACATCATGTCACTAACCGGTATTGCGTTGGCAATAGGTGTGATAGTGGACAATGGAATTATCATGAGTGAGAATTCCTACCGTCATTTATCAGAATGGCAAAACCAACACAACCCTAAAGCGTAAAAAATGAAAAAATTATTTAATAAACCCAGCGGCAAAAAAGATTATTACCACATACCTGAATTGGAGCGGATGCAGTTGATTGAAAAAGCCTGCGTACAAGTGTCAAGAGGTGTGTTCTTTTCAACTATTATAATCATTGCTTCTTTTTTGCCGGTGTTTTTATTAACCGGGCAGGAAGGGAAACTTTTTCATCCATTGGCATTTACCAAAACATTTATCCTCCTTGTTGATGCTATACTGGTGATAACACTGGCACCGGTACTCATTTCCTTTTTTATGAAAGGCAGGTTCAGGCCCGAGACAAAAAACCCGGTAAACCGCATTTTA
>JBBQLS010000239.1:0-3297 GCA_038328115.1 Chitinophagales bacterium | reverse complement strand
GGCCGAATTTAATTTAACCGGCATACCCGGTATGCCTGCCGGGCTGCCCAAGGTTGAAATAAGTTTTTTAATAAACGCGGATGGTATATTGCAGGTAAATGCAAAAGAGTTACGCAGCGGGGTGGAACAATCTGTTGATGTGAAACCCCAGTATGGTTTAACAGATGAAGATGTTGAAAAGATGCTTTTAGATTCTATGGAGCATGCCAAAGAGGATATGGATTTACGTGCTTTAACAGAAGCCAAAACAGAAGCCGAGCAATTATTACAAACCACCGAAAAATTCCTGCACAGAAATTTTGAGAACTTGACAAAAGAAGAGGTAACAGCGACATCGCTGGCCATGCAGGCTTTGCAGCTTTCGCTGGATATGAATGATAAAAACCTCATTCAGGCAAAGACAGAAGAACTGAACGACATTTCGAGACCTTATGCTGAAAGGATCATGGATGCAGCCATTCAAAAAAATCTGGCAGGAAATAAAATTGACTCAATTTAATGAGTGAAAAGTCCAAATACTACTTTCCGCAATTGGATGCTATCCGTGGTTTGTCTTTTTTGGCCGTATATTTTGTGCATGCATTTCATCCTGATTTTGGTACCGGATTTTTTAACCGGTTGCTGCAATATCTGTATCAGAATCTTGCTTTATCAATTGATGTCTTTTTTATACTCTCTTCTTTTTTGCTTACCTGGCTTGGTATTAACGAGTATAAAGTCAAAGGCAATTTCTCTTTTATCAATTATTTTATCCGCAGGGTATTACGCATCTGGCCATTGTATATATTGCTGATGATCTTTAGTTTTATTGTTTTGCCTTATGCTGCTGATTATTTTCATGTACCGGTTACGCTTCCGCCTGCTTATTATTACCTCTTCTTTATATCAAATTTTTACCTGGAAGGGCATGTTTATTTTCTACGCTTTTTATGGACGCTTTCTGTAGAAGAGCAGTTTTATTTGCTGTGGGGATTTTGTCTTGTATTATTTCAAAAGCAAATGCTGCTCTGTGTATTTATCTTAGCCGGCATAAGCATTGGTTACACAATTTATGCTGCACAAACCAGTGCCGATGGTTACTACAATACACTTATCTATCTATTCGATTTTGCGGTAGGTATTCTTGCCGCGGTATTGATGCAACAAGGCAGTTATGTGATTGAAGTATTTAAAAAAATGACACCAATAAAGGGTTTCTTATTTCTATTATTATTGCCTGTTCTTTTTATGGTAATCTTTTGCATTACTTATTTTGTACCCAATCTTTTTGGGTATTGGACAGATATAATAATGCGCTATGTTTTTATAATTTACACCGGCTTTTTTATTATTGATCAGATGGTAAATGAAAAAACTTTTTTAAAGCTTAAGTTGCAGCGGTTCCTCATCTATACCGGCAAAATTTCCTATGGATTATATTGTTTTCACGGCATTGTGCTCACTTTTGGATTATTGGCTCTGCAAAAACTACCAATAAAAATGCCTGAAATTGTAAGTGTGTTTTTATTGCTGGCAGTTAACTATATTGTATCAGCCATCAGCTATCACTATATCGAAAAGCCTTTCCTGTTATTAAAAAGCAAAATGAGGCGGGCTTAATTATTTTACCTGCATTATCCTGCTCACATATTTCCCGACCACATCCCACTCTATATTTACTGTATCGCCTTTTTTAAGGCTACTCATATTGGTGTGCTCAAATGTAAATGGTATTATAGCAACGCTAAAACCGTTATTGGTAACATTAAAGCAGGTAAGGCTTATACCGTTGACAGTAACCGATCCTTTTTCAATAATGAAAGCGGCAAATTTTTCAGGAAAAGTGAAACTGTATTCCCAACTGCCTGCTTTTTCAAGAGCTTCATCACAGGTTGCAGTACAATCAACGTGCCCCTGTACTATATGCCCGTCCAGGCGTCCATTCAGTTGCATACAGCGTTCAAGATTTACAACGTCTCCTGCCTTCCAACTGCCGGCATTGGTCTTTGAAACTGTTTCTTCTATAGTTGTAACACGATGCATACCGTTCTTAATCTCTTCAACAGTAAGGCAAACGCCATTATGGCTAAGACTTTGGTCAATTTTAAGTTCTGTAGCAAGTTCAGATTCAACCCAAAAACTTCTATTAGTTCCAAGGCTGATAATCTCTTTTATAGTGCCTGTTTTTTCTATTATTCCTGTAAACATTTATCAAATTTCGGAATTTGTTGCAAAGTTTTTCATTATTTAAATATTTCTGCTATCTTTGCGCCCTTAAAAACACCTAAAGGAGGTATATATTATATGTTAATTATTGATTCAAAAGACTGCGAAAACATCGACAAAGCGCTCAAAAAGTATAAAAAGAAATTTGAGAAAAGCAAAATTTTGTTACAACTGAGAGAAAGACAGGCCTTTATTAAGCCCTCTATCCGTCGTCGTAAAGAAGTTTTGAAAGCTGTTTACAAGGAGCAGGTTTCCGCTGGCAAATTTGACTAAGATTATTTAAATCAGCAATATATTAAACTGATACCCGGTTACTTTAACTTTGGGTATCAGTTTTTTTATGGAGCAAAGTGAACCTAAAACCATACAGGATTTCCTGGATTATCTCAGTTTTCAAAAGCGGTATTCCAACCATACTATCGTTTCGTACAGGAATGATTTAACTACTTTATTCGATTTTTTGGTTATTCAGTTTGGGGAAATGCAGTTGGCTGAAATTAAGCCCACATTTATACGCTCCTGGCTTGCAGACTTAAAGCAGCACGGAATGGAATCTAAAAGCATAAACCGTAAAATTTCAACCCTCAAATCATTTTTTAAATACCAGTTAAGGCAGCAAACCATTGTGGTAAGTCCTATGACGGCTATTATTTCTCCCAAAGTAAATAAAAGATTACCGCAGTTTGTTGATAAAAAGGACATGGTAACCTTGTTATCTGATGTTGAATTTCCAGATACCTGGGCGGGAAAAACAGATGAACTTATTCTGGAGCTTTTTTATAACACCGGTATGCGGCAGGCCGAACTTGTGGGTTTAAAAGAAGAGACCATTTCTAAACCAAACGGCACTATTAAGGTATTAGGTAAGGGAAACAAAGAACGCATTATTCCGGTAAGTAATCAGCTTATACATAAGATGCAGGACTACATGAACGAGAAAAGAAAACTGCATACTACTTTTGATAAAGATGTGCTGCTGGTAACTGTTTCGGGCAAAAAACTGTATCCCCGCTATGTTTATAATACGGTTAATAAATATCTGGGTATGGTTACCACTATTGATAAAAAAAGCCCCCATGTACTGCGGCATAC
>JBBQLS010000238.1:0-3378 GCA_038328115.1 Chitinophagales bacterium | reverse complement strand
AATCCCGATGATATGGATAAAGAGCTGCACCAGTATGCAAAAGAATTATTAGATGCCGGTAAAGTATATGAGGCCTGGCAGGTGTTACTGGCTGATTACTAAAATCCGAATTGGCCAAAAACCTTTTTTAAAAGATCTGTTGTTCTTGCTGCAATATTTGCACGGATGTTTCTTTCTTCCTGTGCCACCAGGTCAAACAAAGCGTTGGTTGCTTTCATGGTTACATAACTACTCAGGTCGGGATTTAATTTTTTAAATACAATTGGCAGACTATTATATTTGTTAACCATATCGCCATAATATTTAGTAGCGTTTACTTTATCAAGCGAAGCTTTAATTACCGGTAAAAATGCTGCCGTTAATTGCGCTGTAGTTTTTTCCCTGAAAAAATGGGTGGCACTGGTATCACCATTTCTTACTAAACCAATTGCATCCTGTATACTCATACTTTTAATGGCATTTACAAAAATTGGTTTGGCATAGCCGGCAGCATCTTCTGCACCGCGGTTTATTTGTAAAATGGCTTTATCAACCATGCTGCCAAGGCCAATATCCCTCAACGTATTTTCAACTTTTCGGGCATCTTCCGGAATCAATATTTTATAAAAAGCGTCTTTAAAAAACCCATCCTCTTTATTCAGCTTTAACACAGCACCAGCCAAACCCTGGCTTAATGCTTCTTTAATACCCTCGCCGGCCTCTCCTTCTGTAACACCGGTGGCCTGTGGCAATTGCTTAATAACATCACAACCATAAAACAAGCTGGAAAATAATACTGCAATGAAAAATTTCTTCATAATAATTTTTTGTGTGATAAATATATGAAAGTATAGGGCAATTCCGATGCCAGAAAGGGTAAATGGACAAATGAGGTGTATGCGGTATCTTTGTCAAAATTTTTTAAGACCAAAATGAGTACGCAACATCTATCAGAGCAGGAGATCATCCGCAGGCAAAAATTAACGGAATTAACCAGTATGGGAATTGATGCCTATCCGGCAGCGCTTTATCCGGTAAATACAAGTTCAGTTTTTATAAAAGAAAATTATAAAGGGGAAGAGAATAAAGATCAGTTTGCTGATGTGTGTATTGCAGGCCGCCTTATGAGTGTAAGAGATATGGGTAAGGCGAATTTTGCCGTGATACAGGACAGCGTTGGTAAAATTCAAATCTATATTAAGCAAGATGATATTTGCCCGGGAGAAGATAAATCGCTATTTCAAAATGTTTGGAAAAAGCTATTAGACCTTGGGGATATTATTGGCATTAAGGGATATGTTTTTACTACTAAAACGGGAGAAACATCAATCCACGTAAGAGAATTTACACTACTTACCAAAGCACTAAAGCCTTTGCCTGTTGTGAGAGAAAAAGATGGAGAAACTTTTGATGAAGTAACTGACCCTGAATTCCGTTACCGCCAGCGATATGCTGATTTAATTGTAAACCCAGGCGTGAAAGAAACTTTTATCAAGCGCACCAAAATGGTAAATGCTATTCGTGAATTTTTAAATGAACGTGGAGCACTGGAAGTTGATACACCGGTTTTGCAAAGTATTCCAGGTGGCGCTGCGGCAAGGCCCTTCACTACACATCACAATGCTTTGGATGTGCCTATGTACATGCGTATTGCAAACGAACTGTATTTAAAAAGACTGATCGTTGGTGGTTTTGAATGGGTGTATGAATTCAGCCGCAACTTCCGCAACGAAGGTATGGACCGCACACACAATCCTGAATTTACGGTACTGGAATTTTATGTTGCCTATAAAGATTATGAGTGGATGATGGATACCACCGAGCAGATGCTGGAGAAAGCAGCGGTTGCCACCAACGGCACCACTAAAGTTATGGTAGGCGATCCATCGTCTCCGCTCAGGACAATTGATTTCAAAGCACCGTACAAAAGAATTACGATGTATGATGCCATTAAAGAACATACAGGTTTCGACATCAGTGAAATGGATGAAGCAGGCGTAAGAAATGTTTGCCGTGAATTAAAAATTCATGCCGATGAAAAATGGGGCAAAGGAAAACTGATTGATGAAATTTTTGGCAGCAAATGCGAAGCCAATTATATACAACCAACTTTTATTACCGATTATCCTGTGGAGATGAGTCCTCTTACAAAAAAACACCGCAGCAAGCCCGGGTTGGTTGAGCGTTTTGAATTGATGTGCAATGGTAAAGAAATTGCCAACGCCTATAGCGAGTTAAACGACCCGATTGAACAGCGTGAACGTTTTGAAGAACAAACCAAACTGATGGAACGTGGTGATGATGAAGCCATGTTTATTGATTATGATTTTTTACGTGCGCTGGAATATGGCATGCCGCCAACAAGTGGTATTGGTTTTGGTATTGACAGGATTGCTATGTTACTTACAAATCAACATTCAATTCAGGATGTGCTTTTTTTCCCGATGATGCGGCCGGAGAATATGGATTAATCATTGTAACTTTAATTACGATTTTATTTTATGAACAGTGTTGCCTCACTACGTAAAGATGTAAAAAAATATATTGAAACCGCCGATGGCCGTGTGGTTAAAATGGTTCATGCCTTGCTGGAAGCAGATAAGCAAACTGATTTTTGGGATGAGCTTCCGGCAACAGCGAAAGGAGATGTAAAAATTGCCTTAAAGCAATCCGCACAGGGAAAAGGTAAGCCACATAAGGAAGTGATGAAAAAGTATAAAAAATGGAGTACCTAATAGTCTGGCTTCCAAAAGCCGAGGAACGCTTCCAGGAAATTATTGAATACCTTGAATATAAATGGAACGATAAAATCATTGCAGACTTTATTGAAAAGACCGAAACTGTGTTACGCCAAATATAACACTACCCTACAATGTTCAGGCACTCAGCTAAAATGAATATACATGAGGTACTGATTACTAAACATAACCTGCTTTTATACCAGCTAAAAGATTCAAACATTGAATTGCTTACTTTTTTTGACAGCAGGCAAAACCCAAAAAAGAAATTTAAGTTTTAAAGAGTAATTTTTATTTTTAAGGAGTTCGAAATAAAAATCCAGGTTTCAACAACCTGGATTTTTTATAATAACAGTCATTAGTTAACCTCTTGCTTTTCCTTTCCTGTTTTTTACGGTTAAGTAATCTAAAAAGTAGATCACTTTTACTGAAAAACTTCTGTATTGAATATCTGTATTATAAGATTTTTCAGCTAGTGTTTTACCCAGGTTGCTAGCGTAATCTTTTTCAAAACTGCGGTTGAAATTTGAAGAAATATCTTTCCAGACAATATTAAAGAAACTACCCTGTGCAAATTGCCAGGTATATATCAAATCCATTGTTAAATAATTAAAGTTTACATTCCTGTTGTTGTTGTAAGCAAAATTCGGATCTTCTAAAT
>JBBQLS010000237.1:0-3381 GCA_038328115.1 Chitinophagales bacterium | reverse complement strand
TTAAAAAAACTAACATTACCACCGGCAGAGTAGTGGCTATCGGTTCCTGCGCCTGCATAAATTCTTCCAAACTGCCCGTTCTTAATGCCAGATTTGGTAACAATATTTACCGTTTTTACAGAGTTACCATCATCAAAACCTGTAAGTGCTGCCTGGTCGCTTAGCTTATCAAAAACCTGTATCTTATCTATTACTGAAGCAGGTAAATTTTTAAGCGCCGCGGTAGCATCGTCACCAAAAAAATCCCTGCCATCAACGGTCACTTTTTTAACCTGCTCACCCATGGCTGTTACGGTACCATCTCTGGCAACAGTAACTCCCGGTAATTTTTTTATTATATCCTCTGCTGTAGCATCGGGATTTACTTTAAACTGGGCAGCACTGTATTCTGTAGTATCGCCCTTTTGCCTGGCAGGTGCGGCTTTAGCCACAACAGTAACATCACCAAGCTCGGTAGCTACTTTTGCAATACTGAAACTTAACGGGGTAATATTGCTGGCTTGCAGATTCACTCTTTGTTCAACTTTTTCGTAGCCTGTAAAGCTTACATAAATGGTATAACCACTTGCATTCAGGTTATTAAACACAAAATTTCCGCTTTTATCTGTTACAACAAGTTTCACTTGCGAAGAGTCTCTAACCGAAACCAACTTTACAGTTGCACCAACAACTGGCGACCTATCGCCTTTATCGGCAACTTTACCTTTAAGTGATATATCCTGACTTTTTGCAAATAGGGCACCCAGACTAAAAAATAATACTAATAGAACCGATCTTAATCTCATAAATTTTCTTTTGTATGCATGTTAGACGACGGGCCGGAGGAAAACTGTCGCTTGAAGCAGCTTTTTTAAGCAAAAGCAGTCTTTGGTAGTAAAAGCGGTACATATATAGTATAAGTGGCAATAACCCGTAATTAACTCATGTAATTGAAGCAAGTACATAAATTGCCTTTTTAGAATTAACTTGCAACCCTAAAAATAAAAACAACGAATTATGGAATATGGCAAATTGGTATCGGTAACCGGCTTACCGGGATTGTTTGAATTAGTATCTTCAAAAGCAGATGGCGGTGTTGTAAAATCGCTGGAAGACAAAAGTACTAAATTTGTAAGCACCCGTGTTCACCAGTTTTCTCACCTGGAAAGTATTGAAGTATTTACAACTGCTGATAATGTAAACCTGGTAGATGTTTTTACTGCTATGGCAGCCAGCACAGAAAATTTGCCTGCCGAGGCTGATGCGGCAGCTGTAAAAAAATATTTCGAGAAAGTTTACCCTGCCATGGATTTTGGCCGTGTGTATGCCAGTGATATGAAGAAAATGGTAAAATGGTTTGGCATTTTAAAGGCTAATAATGTGGAAATAAAATTATCTGAATTGCCAGAAGGCGAAACAGCAAGCACGGAAACTGTTAAGGCAAAACCTTCAGCAGTTAAAACAAGTGCTGTAAATAATGCCCCGGCCAGAAAAATAAATACCCCGAGGAAGATGGCATAAGGATAAAGCCACTAACTCCTGAAGGGGAATACTGCAACAGTAAAATAATTTAAGATCCTGACATGCTTAACAACAGCGGCAGGATTTTTGGATTTCACGACTCACAACTCTCGATTCACCACTCACCACTCACGATGATTTACACCGCCGATATAAAAAAACTGCCCCGTCATTTTGTACCACAGGATTTTACAATTACCGACTGGCAAAGCCTGAAACCCTTTTTTAAAAATCTGTTGGATAGAAATATTGACACGAAAGAAAACCTGGAGCAATGGCTAAAGGACCAGAGTGAACTGGAAGCATTGATAAATGAAGATGCCTGCTGGCGGCAGATAAAAATGACCTGCGATACGGAAAATAAAATGCTGGAAGAGGTCTTCAATTATTTTTGTATGGAAATACAGCCACAAATTCAGCCTTATGCAGATGCATTGAATAAGAAGCTCGTGAATCATCCTTTGGCTAAGGAACTGGATGAACAAAAATATTTTACCTACCTGCGTAGTATGCGTAAAAGCATTGAACTGTTCAGGGAAGAAAATATCCCTCTGCAGGCAGAGCTTTCTGTAATGCAGCAGCAGTATGGAGTTATATCGGGTAAGATGACCGTAACCGTAAATGACCAGGAATATACTTTACAACAGGCTGCCAAATTTTTAGAAAATCCCGACAGGAAATTACGGGAAGGAGTTTACCGAAAAATTAATGAGAGAAGACTTGTTGATAAGGAAGTGCTGAATACTTTGTATGACAATTTGATTGAGAAGAGAAACCAGGAAGCTGTTAACGCAGGCTTTAGTAATTACCGCGACTACCGTTTTAAAGAACTGGGCCGCTTTGATTATACAAAAGAAGATTGCTTTAAATTTCATGATGCTGTAAAGCAGCATGTATTGCCATTGGTAAACATCATCTACCAACAGAAAAAAGAAAAACTGGGGCTTGATACTTTGCGCCCATGGGATACAGAAGCAGAACCGGAAAGCATAAAACCTTTAATTCCTTTTAAAACAAGCGACGAGTTGATTGAAAAATCAATTGCCTGTTTCAGCAAGTTGCGTCCGTTCTTTGGCGAATGCCTTAAAAAAATGCAGGAGCTTAAACACCTTGATTTGGAAAGCCGCAAGGGCAAGGCTCCGGGGGGATATAACTGTCCGCTGGCAGAAAGTGGCGCACCTTTTATATTTATGAATGCCGCCGGGCAAATGCATGATGTTACCACCATGCTGCACGAAGGTGGACATGCTATACATTCTTTTCTGGCGCATCCATTAGAACTGAATGGCTTTAAAGAATACCCCATGGAAATTGCTGAAGTTGCAAGTATGGCCATGGAGTTGATGAGCATGGACGAATGGGAAACTTTTTTTACAGATGCAACTGATCTTAAAAGAGCAAAAAAGCATCAATTAGAAAGAGTAATCACCATCTTTCCCTGGATTGCCATTATTGATAAATTTCAACATTGGATTTACGAACATCCAACACATACACATGAAGAAAGAACTGCAACCTGGAATGAAATACTAAAAGAATTTCAGGATGATGTGATTGATTACAGTGGACTGGAATCCTTCCGCAGCAATAGTTGGCAACGCCAGTTACATTTGTTTGAAGTGCCGTTTTATTATATTGAATATGGTATTGCACAACTGGGTGCTATTGGCATGTGGATGCAGTTTAAAGAAAACAAAGAACGGGCAATGGATAATTATTGTAATGCACTTGCATTGGGTAGCACCAGAACTTTACCACAATTATTTGAAACCGCAGGATTGAAATTTGATTTTAGTCCGGAGAAGATAAAAGTGTTGATGGAGTTTGTGAAAGCCGAAATGGAACGCTGATTATAATGATTAAGAAAAGATTTCGCAGATT
>JBBQLS010000236.1:0-3463 GCA_038328115.1 Chitinophagales bacterium | reverse complement strand
GCTTATGTAGTAAAGGGTGTTAAGAAATCTTAAAACTGCTTCGCATGTTTTGTTTTACCACGAATTACACTAATTGCTGCGAATGTTATATTATCTGTGTAAATCTGTGCAATCAGTGGCAAAAACAAAATTCACGAAGTGAATTGCAAATTTGAGTCCAGCATGCAAAAAAAAATTCTTCATTTTATTTTTAACCTAAGCCGTGGCGGCGCCGAAACTATGCTGGTAAGGGTTATAAAAGAACTGCCGGAATATGAACATCTGGTTGTTACACTTTTTCCGGGCAATAATTTTGGAGCAGAAATGCAGTGCAAAAAATGGGTTTGCCTCAATATAAATTCGCTTTTCGCCTTACCACTGGCATTTTTAAAATTCAGGAAATTAGTTAAGTCAGAAAAACCTGACCTGGTTCACACACACCTTTTTTGGCCAACACTGGTTGCAAGGCTTTCGGTACCTAAGAAAATTCCGCTAATTACAACCATTCATGCTTTTATTGCAACCTCGGGCGAATACAAACATTGGTACATACGTTTTTTAGATAAGCTTACTTATAAATTCCGCAAAAGTATCATCATCGTAGTTGCAAAAGGTGCTTTGGAAGAGTATTTTTCTTTTTTAAACTTAAAGCCATACAAGGCGTATGCATTATACACGTTTGTAGATGTTGAACGGTTTAATGTGGATAAGGTTTCTGCCGAAAAAAAGAATTATACTTTTAAACTGGTTGCTGTTGGCGCTTTGCGTTTGCAAAAAAATTACCCCTATATCATCAATGCAATGGCATTGATAAAAGATAAGAATATAGAACTGGATATTTATGGCACCGGTAATTTACAGGCTGAATTGCAGCAACAGATTGACTCAAGCGGAGCAAAGGTCTTTTTAAAAGGAGAAGTAAACAATATTGAAGTGCTGATACCGCAGTATGATCTGTTTGTAATGTCATCAACCTACGAAGGATTCTCATTAGGCATACTGGAAGCAATGGCCATGCGTATGCCGCTGTTGTTGAGCGATATTGTATCTTTTAAAGAACAATGCGAAGACAATGCATGGTATTTCTCTTTATCAAATCCCGAAGATGCAGCATCTAAAATTGTTGAACTAAGTAAAACCGATAAAAACATACTAGCCGAAAGGGCTGAGGCCGGAAGGCAAAGAGCAATAAACAATTTTACGCTGCCACATCATATTTCCGGATTACGAAAAATTTATGATGCGGCTTTGAGTAGTAATGATTAACAGAACAGGTGTTGTAACTTTACCAATAAATAAAAAAGTATGTGCGGCATTTCCGGGTTTATAGATTTTAATAAAAAAACCAGTATCGAAGTATTGGAAAAAATGAACCGCATCATGGCGCATCGTGGCCCCGATGGAGAAGGTTATGGCATGTACGAAACTACGATTGCTAAAATTGGTCTGGGGCATCGCAGACTGAGTATCATTGATCTGACTGCAGGCGGGTATCAGCCTAAAACCTTTGGTGGCCTGCATTTAACCTTCAATGGTGAAATTTATAATTACGCCGAAATAAAAAAGGAGCTGGAAACAAAAGGTCACCAGTTTGATAGCCACAGTGATTCAGAAGTGATTCTACATGCCTACAAAGAATGGGGCAGCGATGCTTTGCAGAAATTCATTGGCATGTTTGCATTGGCTATTTATGATGAAGCCCAACAAACATTATTTGCCTGCCGCGACAGGGCCGGCGTAAAGCCTTTTTTCTATTATTATAAAGATGGATTGTTTCTTTTTGCATCGGAACTAAAAGCGCTGGTGCAACACCCTGCTTTTGAAAAGCAAATTAACAACGATGCCGTTGGTGCTTTTTTACAGTTTGGATATGTGCCAACACCACATTGTATTTTCAACAATGCCTTTAAATTAAAACCCGGTCACTTCTTAAATTTTGACATAAAGAAACAGGAGTTTAAGGAAGAGCAGTATTGGAATGTGTACGATGCTTACAACAAACCAATTTTAGATATTAGTCTGCCCGAAGCTATTGAAGAAACCGAAAAATTACTCACCAGCGCTTTTCAATACCGCATGGTTAGCGATGTGCCGGTTGGTGTTTTTTTAAGTGGCGGTTACGATAGCAGTTGTGTTACGGCCATCCTGCAAAAAAATAATACCGAAAAAATAAAGACATTTACTATTGGCGTGCCCGATGCAGGCATGAATGAAGCCCCCTTTGCAAAAGAGATTGCAGCTCATTTAGGTACCGATCATACAGAATATTATTGTTCCGAAAAAGAAGCGCTGGATATTGTTCCGCAGCTTCCGTTTTTTTACGACGAACCATTTGCCGACAGCAGCGCCATACCAACAACGCTGGTAAGCCGCATTGCACGTGAGAAAGTTACTGTGGCTCTTTCCGCCGATGCAGGCGATGAAATTTTTGCAGGCTATAACCGCTACGATTTTATGGCAAAGTATGGCGAGTCAATTCAAAAAGTGCCGGGCTTCATCCGCAAAAGTGCGGCAGCTATGATGGACTTAATCCCTGCGGATAAAATTCCCGTCTTCAATAAAAAATATCTTTTTCACAGCCGGTACGAAAAAGTAAAATCGCTTTTAAAAGAACCATCTGCCCGTAATGTTTTAATGAGCATGACGCAGCAGATGAACACAAAGGATTTAACAGAACTGTTTAAAGAGAGTATTAAGCAAATGCCTTCTTATTTTGATAGTAAAGATCTTAAGCCTGATAATTATTCAGTTTTATCGTACATGATGGCGGTTGATTACCAGACTTACCTGCTGGATGATATTCTGCAGAAAGTTGACAGGGCTGGCATGAGCGTTAGCTTGGAAGGCCGTGAACCGTTTTTAGACCAACGTATTATAGAATGGGCTGCTCAGTTACCATTGGAATACAAATATAATAAAGGCAACAAAAAATTTATTCTTAAGCAAATTGTACACAAATATATTCCCGAAAAAATGATGGACAGGCCCAAAATGGGCTTTGGTATTCCCATTGCAGCATGGTTACAAAACGAGCTGAAGCCCTTTGTGGATATGTATTTTGATGAACAATTCATCGAAAAACAAAATATTTTCAATAATAACATAATACAAAGGATAAAAAACTCGTTTTATCAGGGCAAGATTGAAAGAGCAGAAAAAGTGTGGTATATTCTGATGTTTCAGATGTGGTATGATAAGTGGATGAATAATAATTAAGACTTTTATACGTTTAAGAATACCAATACTCCGTTCCCTTCCAAAACTGCAAAATAAATAACGCTTATATTTACCTTACAAATCCCCTAATGACGGAATACGAAATAAAAGCGAAGAACAAATTCTCGTTTGGCCTTGCAGAATTAATGCAATACCGGGAACTGTTTTATTTTTTTACCTGGCGTGATGTTAAGGTGAAATACAAACAGGCTGCATTGGGTATTTTATGGGCCATTCTGCAGCCATTGATTATGATGCTGATGTTTAC
>JBBQLS010000235.1:0-3498 GCA_038328115.1 Chitinophagales bacterium | reverse complement strand
TTTGCAATACAAAAATTGAAAATTGATTCCGGTTTTATTGTGGTTTAATAACGGCATTTGAAAAGGGTTAAAACACGGTATAAAAAAACTGCCACGGGTAAAGAAGGCAGTTTTCTTAAGAATCAGAAAAGTTTTTACAATTAATCTATAGTAAGTTTTTTTATTTTTTTACTGGCATTACTAATAAACATATTGCCTTTGCTATCCCATACCATACCATGCGGATAGTTTATTTTTCCCACAGCAATATCCCCATCAACATCCCCTATACCCGCCGCCCCAAGAAATGTGGTAACCTGCCCGTTTTTTAAATACTTTATTTTGCCATTATACCCATCAGCAATATAGAGGCCCCCGTTTTTATCTAATAAGGTACAGGTTATCAGTTTAAACCCTACATTCAGTGCATCTCCCTCTCCATCAGTTAGCCCTGTTTTTCCTGCTATGGTAGTAATGGTATTATTGGTTAAAAGCTTTACTTTATTGCCAGATGCTGTACCATGCGTAAAATCGCTCACATAAATTTTAGTTTCGTCGTCACTTACTTCTATACCACCATATAAGCTAAATTGTGCTGTACCAACCGGGCCATCCACATCACCTGATCCGGTTGCAGAAATTGCCAACCAGGTTAAAGTACCTCCAGGTGTTATTTTTCCAATTTTATCAAATGCATGAAAATAAACATTGCCGCTGGGCATCACTTTTATTCCATCCGGGCTGGCAGCTGGGGCAAAAGTATAAAAGTCAGTAACGTTTTTATTTACATCAATCTTTCGTATATATCCATTGCCATTTTCATCTGCAACATAAATATTTCCGGCAGCATCACTTGAACAAAAATCAAAATAGCCCAATTTAGCACCAGTGCCATTGCCATTTAAATGCCCATTGGTTCCATCGCCTGCCATAGTGCTTGCTATACCATCTGCACTAATCTTGCGGCATCTTGGATTGAAATATTGCGATGTATAAATATTATCATTGGCATCAATTGTAATACCTACAAAATCTTCGAACTTTGCCGTTGCAAGAGGGCCATCTAAATAACCTATCTGCCCGTTTGTTAACGATGAAAGTGTGTAAGTATAAATATACGTAAACACCGGGCCGGTAAACTTTTGTCCATTCATTGTAAGCTCAACAACACCTGTACCGCAATAAGGGGGTATGGTTGCTTTTATTGAATCGGGAGTGGCAGATAAAACTGTACAATTTTTACTATTAACAGTAACCTGTATTTTAGAAAGGTCTGTTATAAAATTGCTGCCCTTAATGGTAATCACTGTGTTTTTAGGACCGGTTGCAAAGCCCGAAGCTGTAATAAGCCCACTTATAACAGGCGCAGCCGGTGTAACATCTTCGTTATTTTTTTTACATGAAAAAAATAAAACTGTTAAAAATAAAACTACTGTGGCAATTTTACTTTTTACTAAAATTGATTGTTTCATACTCCTGATTTTTAAAATTATAAACTTGGTTGTTAAGAGATTTTTTATGGTACAAAAATGCAGATTGTAAAAAGACAATGCAAGGGTATAACAACGGGAAAAAAAGGGTGAATTAACGCTAAGAAAGCCTTTAAACAGGCAGCAGTTTAATAATAGCGAAAGGAAAAAAACCGGCCATTTCATGTTACGCCCCATATATTAGTTGGCGTAAACCATATTTTTTACAGTTGTTTCTTATCAAGAAAAGATTTTTTGGATAACGGAGGCGGAGTTATTTGTTTACCAAGAGGGAGGCAATTAACAGGAAATCAAAACTTATTTTTTATTTTGGAAGATTTACAGTTTCTGAACCAAATCCCCAGTTAATTCCAAACAGGGCAATCAATTTATCCGGTACATTAAAGTTTTTACCAAATGCGCCTTGTATGTTTAAATTATCTGCTACTTTATAATTAATTATGCCCAATGTACGGTTTTCTGAATTTGATACTCCATTGTTAAACCTGTATAACGATTCAAATCCAATATTAAATTGGTCAAACTCCAGCGCTAATTTTCCACCGACATCAATACTGCTGTTTTTTTCAATTATCCCTTTGGGGTTTTTATAAAAATTGTCGAATAAATAGCGTAATGAAAAATTAAGGTTAAAATAATTTTTGTTGATTGCCCCACCTCCAATGTTTAAAGGTATATAGGATGATAAAGTGGTCCAAATACCAGACCTGCCAGACCTCCAGGAAGTATCGCCAACTCCATAAACAGCATAAGCTGCTGCTATATCCATCGAAAAAATGGGCTTTTGGTTTATGATGTCATTCAATTCTTTTAGTAATTGGGTATTACTTTCCGGCTTATAATTTAGAAGTCTTTTTTCCATTTCTGCTTTCTTTGCTCCGGTTGCCCTGGCAATATCTTCCTGAAATATTTCCAGCTCCTTTTGTGCCGCTTCATGCCACTCATTTACCTTATTCTTCAGGCTTTCAGCATGGCTTTTCATATAAAGTTTAATAACAGTAGTTCTAAGTCCGGCCGAAAATATTTTTTGAGATACTTTAAATGTATCTGGTATTAAATCTTTTTTTAAAAAAGCTATAGAAATACTTGTAAATTTTAATCCGGAAAATGCATTTTGGCCTTCAATGGAAATCACCTGTTTACTTGCATTTGTCTTTGTTTTTAAGCCCAGCATGGTGTAAACATTTCTGTCTTTTGGCTTTAGCCACCAGTAAGGTGCAAATTCTGCCGAATAATTTTGTGGAAAGCCATCTCCCGATTGCTGATAAGATTGTGCCAGGCCAAATACAAATGATTTTGGCGTATTGGGCGTTTGTACTAAAGAGGGCGTAATATCGGCAATAATAAAAGCAGGAGAATTCGGAACCGCAAGATCTTTAAGTTTTACAGAATTATTTACATCCTGCGCCCAGGCATTCGTAAATAAAAAAATTAATGTACTGCCTATGATGATATTTTTTTTCATATTAAGTAGTTAAATCAATTTCCATATTAAGAATAACACGGCTAAAATCAGCCGCAACTGTTTTCCTGGGATCATCAAAATAAATGTAGCCATCCTTTCCTCCATCCAGGTAATACTTACCTGCCAATCTTGCACATTCTTTTTTATTTGCTTCTTCATCTCCTAATAAATCAATCTTGGTTAAAATTGAAAGCAGTTTACCCTTTAATTTTTTGGCCGTACCAATATCTTTTTCAAGTATATCACCCGTTGCATTATCTGAATGTCCCACCGGTTCTGCCGGATCCTCTGTTTGCAAATCCAATACAATTGCCCTGGTACCTGCCAGGGCTATGGTATCAATGTCAACCATTAAATTTATCAGGTTTGTGTCTTTTCCTACATTATAAATATACGAAGCCATAAAAAAAAATTAACCGCCTACTCTTTTATCCCGTTTTCGGCTTGCCCGGTTTTGTTTTTATTTACAAATTTTTCAAAAATAATTTTTATTGTCAATCGTTTAAACACGGTAGTTTTTTGTTTTTTGCTCCGGTCTTAACACAATAAAGCAAACATCATTCA
>JBBQLS010000234.1:0-3598 GCA_038328115.1 Chitinophagales bacterium | reverse complement strand
CCATCAATTGATTTGGCGAAGAAATTGTTGAAATTGAAATATATATTATTGGAGTTATCGGGTGCAATAGCAACGCCATAACCATCGCAGCATACTACATGTCCAAATACACTACCTCCTCCGGTTGGCCTGTATTTTATGCCGTTATCCTGTGCTCCCGCAAGTAAATTTAAGCCGTCGGCTTCTCCATCGCCATTTGTGTCCTGCATGGCCATACCGTAAAACTGGCTTGTGGCTACACCGGTGTTCAGGTTTGTCCAGGATACGCCATCATCAATACTGCGGTAAATACCACCATCTGAAGCGGCATATAAATAGCCGTTTACTGGGTTGTATTCTACGGCATGCACATCTGGATGAATATATTTATTAGCAGCACCTGCGTAACTTTCCCTGTATTTGGTGCTCCATGCAAAACTGGCACCGCTATTACTGCTTGTCCAAACAGTTAAACCGCAGGTGGCTACATTATTTACACTAGCCGGGTCAACGGTAATACCAAGGTCGTATGCGGTCTGGTCGCCGCCATCTAAACCATTCTCTTGCTGACCGAGAATATTTGGTGTATTACATCTGCGTACATAACTTACTCCACTGTTTGTACTCCTGAAAACCCCGGTAAATCCTCCCGCAGAAGTATTGCCGCATACGGCAAATACATACGCAGAATTGGCAGTAGTTACAGCAAGGTTAATACGTCCTGAGCCCGAGGTAGAAAAATCTGATGTCGCGGTAGTCCAGGTTCCAAGATCTCCGGCTGAGTTTGAATAAAATATAGAATTAGCGCTGGTAGCATACACGATATTATCGTCTCCCGGTTTAAATTTTACATCAAAGTGTTCCCCGGTTTTTACCTGTGTCCATGTGGTGCCACCGTTTGTAGTTTTATATATTCCCTGGTTGGTGGCAGCCAGTAAAAAGTTTCCGTTGGTTGATGAAATGGCCAGCCTGTGACCTTGAAAATCGCTGGCACCCGCATATAAGTCTCCGGTTTTTGTCCAGGTAGTACCACCGTCAACTGATTTATATACGCCCATGCACTCGGGGGTCGAACCATAATCATAAACCAGGTATCCTGGTGTTCTGGAATCGCCATCGCCTGTTAAAACATAAATTACATTGCCATTTGTTGGGCTGATGGCAATGCCTGATATGCCCAAAGTACCGATAGCATCTGAAACCGAGGCCCAGTTTGTACCGCCATCAGATGTTTTCCAAAGCTGTCCTGATGGTGTACCTACATAAATAATATTTGCGTTGGTGGGATGAAAAGCTATTCTGTCTATCCGGCCCAGGCCCTTTATATCTCCGGATAACCCGCCATCAGCAGTGGGGCCAACGCTGGTCCAGTCGCCATAAGCAAGGTTAGTGCCTTCGCCCCCGGAAAAATTGCCAGATGGATTTTCACGATCCTGCATTAACTGCCGGTTACCTACAGCAGACGCTTTTTCAGTTTCCATAACCGAGCCCCATTTACTTTCAACCTGCGTTAATGCCTCGTAATTTTTTTTTGTGATACTTGGTACAAAGTTACCATTACCATCAAGGTGGCTGCTCATCCACCACTCCCATCTTTTCCAATGCTGGTAATTGGTTTCCCCCTCCTCATTTACGTTCTGCTTCTCGTTTTTTCCTTCATTGGCGTAATAGTTTTCAACTTCCTGCATAATGGAACTGAGTGTGGTTTTACCAACCAGCCTCGTCTTTAATAATTCGGGGATATCTTTTATCTGCGCCTGCAAACCCGATACGGAGCAAATAACCAGGATTAACAATATCACCTTTTTAATAACAGTATTTCTCATAACATGGTCTGTTTAAAAGGTGAAGAATCAGTTTTTTTGATTGAGTTTTGTTTCAAGCACATTCAGCCTGTTTTCCATTTGCAGGTTGCTTTTTTGTAATTGCTGATTTTGCTTGTTTATATCAATGATATATAAAGTAAGCTCCTCAACTTTTTCAAGCAGCCTTCGGTTCATATCGCCCACCTCAAAGCCTTTATCGGCAGTAATATCAGCCGCAGAAGGAATATTTGGTAAATGCTTGTTTATGGAAATTGATTTTTCCAGTTCGTCAAGTGACATCAGCTTGTAATCGTTATGAAAAACATAATCTGGCCAGCTGGCATTTAGTTGCACTTTTAGTTCTTCACAAATTGTTTTTCCAGCCACATTCAGCAGGTATCCGGTAGCAAGTTTATTAGCAGTTCCAATACTTACCCTTCCATCTGTATTAATAGTCATCCTGTATCCGCTCGAAGCAAAGCGCACATTTGCGGTGGAACTACCCAAAACAATATCAGTTCCATTATACCATAAATATCCTTTGTAGCCGTCAACATTATCGTATAACGACAAATAAGGATTTGCCCCCTGCATCCGGATAGTTTCGGATGCAGTGCCGCCTACATGTAGGCGGGCAGCGGGTACAGTAAGGCCGGTACCAATACCTACATTACCGTTTTGGCTAAAATAATGCTGCTGCGTAAAAGTTGTTCCATCCGTTGTAGTTTCCATTCTGAAATCGGCACCACCACCGGTTGTAGGGAATCTCCATTGATTGCCGCCATCATATCCAAATCTTAAAGAACCGGCGCTTGATTGCAGAAATAAGTCGCCGCCTGTAATATGCATTCTGTAATTAGGGGAGGTTGTTCCAATGCCAACATTGCCGGTATTGTCAATTGTTAACTTGGGCGAAGCTTGTATGGTTAGGTGCAGTTTGCCGGTAGTACCTGCACCTGTACCAAAATCCACATCTTCGGGATTGCCTGAATAAGAACCCCAATATCCACGGTAAACATCATTTTCAAAAATACTCATATACATAGGAGCAACACCGTTAAATTGGGCCACATTAGGTGAAACAGTTGATTTTACATCAAGTTTTGCGGCAGGTGTAGTGGTACCAATACCCACATTTTGTGCGTAAGAAAGGCTTACCACTATTAATGCAGAGGCTAACAATAAAATACTTTTCATAATTGTTTTGTTTTTGGTAATTGAAAATCAATCAGTCGTTTGAGTCTGATTATGCTTTTTGCTAAATCAGGAGAATTTTTACAGTAGGATAATAGAGCAGATAAAAGTATATAGAAAAGCCCACAAATGCAAGTGAGCTGTTGTTTTTTTTAGTAAGTGGTATAAATTGATTTGAAAACGGTTAAGCAATCGTAAAAAGCTGGTCCTTTTCACTTCTTTTGCCCAGGCATCTTTTATTGTAACTATCCGGTTAAAACCAATTAGTCAGTAGCTGAAAAATTTTTCGAATTTATTTAATAATACTTTTTCTCATCTTATCTAAAAATGAAAACAGTTCATTCATTGTTTTGATATCTTCTACAACCAAAATACCATTTTTACCAACCTGCTTTAATTTACCTTTGTTGGTGCCGTTTTGCAAAAACAAAAGAATGCCGTTAAAGATGTCGCTTTGGAAATAAGGCGAGTCGGGGTTACTAACAAAGAAGCATTTGAGTGTATTATTTTTCAGGAATAATTTTTCAAAACCCAGTTCCACCGATACTCTGCGGCAACGCACGGTGGTAAACAGGTCTTCAACAACAGCAGGTATCGGGCCAAAGCGGTCACCCATTTCT
>JBBQLS010000233.1:0-3598 GCA_038328115.1 Chitinophagales bacterium | reverse complement strand
TTATGTTTGCACAAACGGCCTAAAACCGAACCTACATTGCCCGAACCGATAATTACAATCTGCATAATGTAACTTTACATCAAATATGAAACTCACACAAAGGTTAGCAATAGGCTACATACAAACAAAATTTAAATTGTTGAGCGCAGTTTCAAAACGAAAGGCTGCTGAAAAGGCATTCGTGATATTTGGCACTCCATTTATGAAATCGGTACGTAAAGCCCCTGTAAAAAATGCCGAGGTCATTCATTTTCATTTTAACAAGAAAAAAATGAATGGGTACCGCTGGAACCATCCTCAAAATAAAAAAGCATTGATTTTACATGGCTTTGGCTCTGCCGCCCACAAATTTGAAGACTATGCCACCCTGCTTGTAGCAAACGGATTTGAAGTGCTGGCATTTGATGCACCGGCACATGGAGATAGTGAGGGTGATACAACGAATGCTATTGAATATTGCGCCATGATAAAGGAGATTATGCAAAAATTTGGTCCTATAGAAAACTTTATAGCCCATTCTTTTGGTGGTATTTCATTAAGCCTTGCGTTGGAAGATGTGCCGCATAACCAAAATACCCGGGTGGTATTTATTGCACCGGCAACTGAAACCACATCTGCTGTTGATGGTGCTTTTAAAATGCTGAAACTACAGAATGAAGCAGTGCGGAATGAATTTGAAAAGATAATTTTAAAAGTTAGTGGAAAACAGATTGCCTGGTTTTCTATTCGCAGGGCAATGGACAATATTAAAGCAAGCATACTTTGGGTGCATGATGAAGATGATGATATTACCCCCTGGGCTGATGCGTTGCAAGTAAAAGAAGACAACCATTCCAACATAGAATTCGTACTTACAAAAGGGCTGGGTCACAATAAAATTTACCACGATGCAGGCGTTAAAAACATGGTAAAAGCATTTTTAAAATAAGTTAAAATTCTGCCCCGCTCAATAAGATTTATTTTGATTTTTCAATTTTAAACTAATATTGCACTGCAGGCTATGGTGCAAAAAATGTATAAAGCTGCTTAAAGCGATGCCGTACAAGGGAGTGACACAACGATGTTGAGACATGCTGCCACGGCTGGTTACAAAAGAAATATTAAAACGAAATATGGCTAAAAATCTGTTAATAGTGGAGTCTCCGGCAAAGGCAAAGACCATTGAAGCAATTCTTGGAAAAGACTTTGAAGTGAAGAGTTGCTTCGGTCATATACGCGACCTGGAGAAGAATGATATGGGCATAGATATCGCCAATAATTTTCAACCTAAATATATAATCTCACCCGAAAAAACAAAAGTGGTAAGCGAATTAAAAAGTCTGGCTAAAAAATCAGAGACTGTCTGGCTGGCATCGGATGAGGACCGTGAGGGAGAAAGTATTAGTTGGCATTTAGCCGAAGTATTGGGCCTGGATGTAAAAACAACCAAGCGCATCGTGTTTCATGAAATTACAAAACCGGCTATTCAAAAAGCGGTTTTAAACCCACGTATTATAGATATGAACCTGGTAGATGCTCAGCAGGCACGCCGGGTGGTTGACCGTATTGTTGGTTTTGAATTAAGCCCTGTTTTATGGCGCAAGATTGGTATGAGTGGTGGGCTGAGTGCAGGCCGTGTACAAAGTGTTGCCGTAAAATTAATTGTTGAAAAAGAGAGAGAGATAAACCAGTTTACTCCAGTTAGCAGTTTTAAACTGGAAGCTACTTTGGCTGCCACTGATCTGAATAACAGAACCGTTTCATTTAAAGCCGAAGGCAATAAATATAACAATGAAACAGATGCAGAGAAATTTTTACAAAGTTGTATAGGCGCAAACTATACCGTAAAAGACATTCAGGTAAGGCCCGGCAAACGTACACCGGCAGCACCTTTCACCACATCTACGCTGCAGCAGGAAGCCAGCCGTAAACTTGGATATGGTGTAAGCAAAACCATGTTGCTTGCGCAAAAATTATACGAAAGCGGTAAGATAACTTACATGCGTACCGATAGCGTGAGCCTGGGCGAAACTGCCATGGATGCCATTAAAGAAGAAATAAACAGCAGCTTCGGCGCTAAATATCTGCAGGTTCGCAAATACAAAAATAAAAACGAAAGTGCACAAGAAGCGCATGAAGCCATACGCCCAACTTACATGCAGGTAAAAAACGTGGGCGACCCGGATTTACAACGCTTGTATGAGCTGATCTGGAAAAGAACCATCGCATCACAAATGGCTGATGCAGAATTGGAGAATACCACTGCAAAAATAAATATCAGTACCAATAATCAGGAACTTACAGCCAGCGGACAAGTAATAAAATTCGATGGCTTCTTAAAAGTATATTTAGAAAGTACCGATGAAGATGAAGAAGACAATGGCGATGAAAGCCGTTTACCTAATTTAACTATTGGACAGACGCTGGCATTTGAAAAAATGACTGCTACCGAACGTTTCACCAAACACGCCGCCCGTTACACAGAAGCCTCGCTGGTAAAGAAGTTGGAGGAATTGGGCATTGGAAGGCCGAGTACCTACGCTCCTACCATCTCTACCATCATCAAAAGAAATTATGTTGAGAAAAAAGATAAGGAAGGTGTTAAAAGAGATTTTAGAGTGCTGCGTTTACAAAACGATGAAGTAAGAAAAATAACCGACCAGGAAAATACTGGGGCAGAAAAATCAAAACTCTTCCCAACAGATCTGGGATTGGTTGTTACCGATTTTTTAAGCCAGCATTTTACCAAAGTGATGGATTATTCCTTTACTGCCAGCATTGAAAAAGAGTTTGATGAAATTGCTGATGGCAAAATGAAGTGGAATAAAATGGTGGGTGATTTTTACACACCATTTCATGAAGGGGTTGAACATACATTAGAAAATGCCGAACGTGCCGTTGGCGAACGGGCCTTGGGCGCTGATGCCGAAACCGGCAAACCAATCATTGCACGTATGGGCCGCTATGGCCCCATGGTGCAGATCGGTACATCCGAAGGCGATGAAAAACCAAAATTTGCCAAACTTAAACCCAGCCAGAGTATTGAAACCATTACGATGGAAGAAGCACTCGAACTTTTTAAACTAGGTGCACCGCTTGGCGAACATGAAGGCCTGGAAATATCAGTAAACATTGGCCGCTTTGGGCCTTATGTAAAATTTGGTGAGCAGTTTATTTCTTTACCACGTGGCGAAGAACCATCCGGCGTTACTTTAGAAAGAGCCATCGAGATCATCAAGGCAAAACAATTTGAAGATGCCCCTGTTGGTTTTTATGAAGAAAAACCCGTTACAAAAGGTAAAGGCCGCTTTGGCCCCTTTATTAAGTGGAACGATATGTTTATAAACGTGCCTGCCCGGTACGACTTTGAAAACCTTACCCAACCCGCCATTACCGAACTGATAGAAGCCAAAATGGTTAAAGAAGCCAACCGCTTTATTCAGCAATGGCCCGAAGAAAAAATTTCGCTGCAAAACGGCCGCTGGGGCCCAGAAGCCGTTTACGGTAAAAAACGCCTGCGCCTGCCAAAAGGCAAATACACTGTTGAAGCACTTGCCACTATCAGCCTTGATGAAGCAAAAGCAATGATTACGGCTGTAGACCCTAAAGCTTTTGATAA
>JBBQLS010000232.1:0-3655 GCA_038328115.1 Chitinophagales bacterium | reverse complement strand
AAACGAGGCGGATCTTAAGCTGGGCAAAATCTCAGTTACATCTCCCATTGGAAAAAGCCTGTTAGGAAAAATTATAGGCGATGTGGTTGATGTAATAGTGCCGGCAGGGGTACTTAAATTTAGGGTTGAAAAAATTGAGCTTTAACCAGTGGTAAAATATTGTTGTCCCATCTGTTGTAAAGCAGATGGGATTTTTTTGTACCTTAAATCTAGCGTGCTACTCTTACGAAACTATTTTTGTTATACAGCATTCTGTCTATATTTCGGCAGGCTCAACATGACAGAAAGCTGTTAGCCAGAGCTTGTCGAAGGCGGCTTCCTGTTAGGGTTTTTTGTTTAATAGA
Organism: Chitinophagales bacterium; assembly: GCA_038328115.1. Lineage (GTDB taxonomy): Bacteria > Bacteroidota > Bacteroidia > Chitinophagales > Chitinophagaceae > Ferruginibacter. Next base: position 3,311 of record JBBQLS010000232.1, on the reverse strand, counting down.
ACAACCGTTATATTTACAAAAACATTTGCAATGACCATATTTTCAAAAATCATCAATGGCGAAATACCAGCGTATAAAATTGCAGAGAGCGAAAAGTTTATTGCCTTCCTGGATATTGAACCGTTGGTTGAAGGACATGTATTGGTTGTGCCAAAAGTGGAAGTGGATAAAATTTTTGATGTGCCCGATGATTACCTGGCAGCGATGCTGGTATTTGCAAAACCTATTGCACACGCCATAGAAAAAACATTTGATTGTAACAGATGTGGTATTAGCGTTATGGGGCTTGAAGTGCCACATGCACATATGCACCTGGTGCCGATCAACTCGGCCGATGATTTAAATTTTACGAGGCCAAAACTGAACGTTACCCGGGAAGAATTAAAAGCGGTGCAGGAAAGATTAAAAGCGGTGTTAAGCCTCATTGATTGATAGCCTGAAACCGACACCATGTATGGTTTCCAGCACTATATTGGGATCGCTCTTAAAATGCTTGCGCAGTTTGGTAATAAAAACATCCATACTTCTGCCCAGGAAATAATCATCCTTGCCCCACACATTTAGTAAAACTTCTTCTCGTTTTAAAACCTTGTTTTCATGTTGTGCAAAAAAACGGAGCAGGTCCGATTCTTTCTGTGTAAGTGTAATTACTTCTTTACCGCTGTAAATTTTTAATTCGTTTACTACAAATTTTAATTTACCCAGTTGGTAAATCTCTTTGGTATCGGCCTGTAATTTTTTGGTACGGCGTAAAAAAACCTCCATTCTTAATATCAGCTCTTCAATGCTGAAGGGTTTGGTAATATAATCATCGGCACCCGATTGAAAGCCTTTTACTTTATCTTCCTGTAGACTTTTTGCCGTTAAAAAAATAATGGGTACCACATCGCTCTGCTGCCTTATTTTCTTTGCCAGCGAAAAGCCGTCCCGCACGGGCATATTTATATCCAGCAGGCAAATGTCGAATGCTTTCTTTTGAAACTGCTGCCACGCCACTTCGCCATCGGGGCAATGCGTTACTTCAAAACCCACATCCTGCAGCGAATCTTTAATTACAAACCCAAGAGAAAGATCATCCTCGGCCAATAATATTTTACCTTTTGCCATGCTATTCGTTTTATTTAAGGGATAATTTGATTGTAAAGATACTTCCGCTTCCCAATTCGCTGGCTACCTCAATTTTACCATGATGCGTATCTATCACTTTTTTAACAAAATTTAAACCTAATCCAAAGCCTTTACTGATATGCAGTTCACCGTCTGTTACCCGGTAAAACCTTTCAAATATTTTCTTCTGATGTTCTGTTGCAATACCTATGCCATTATCTTTTATGGCTATCAGCAAAACAGCACCGTCAACTTTTGTACTTACCTCAATAACCGGCGTAGCTGAATATTTAATGGCATTTTCAACCAGGTTTATCAGGCATAATCTTAAGTACGATCTGTCGGCATTGATCAACACATCCTGCATGGCAAAGTTCGTACTAACAATGGCATTGCGCTGTTCTATTAACGGCTGCAGGTCGTTGATGGATTCCTTTATCAGTAAATTAACGTCAAATTTTTCTTTTTTCAGGGGTAAACTACTTCTGTCGGTATAGGCAATTTCAAGCAAACGCTGCACCTGCGATTGCAAATGCGATGTTTGTTCGTGAATAATGCCAGCATAGTTTTTCAGTTTCTCGGGTTTTTCAACAATGTTTTGCTGTTGCAGTACATCGGCGGCAATTTTTATTACCGCCAGCGGTGTTTTAAATTCGTGCGTAAAATTATTCACGAAGTCACGCTGGGTTTCGTTAAAAAATTTTTGCCGGTACAGGTAAAAAATACTGAAGCCAAAACCAATTAAAACCAACAGCAGCAGGCCACTGGAGGCTATCCAGAATATCATCTGTTTAATGATGTATTGACCCCGGTGCGGAAAATATAAAGCGATGTAAGGGTAATCCCGTTCATATACCTGTAGTTCCTTTTTACTGGTTGAAGGGAAATAAGCATCGGGCAGATCAATATACTGTTCGGATATGTACTTCTTTTTTGTGGGATCATAGACCGCTGCCCGGCAGTCGGTATACACATCAAAATCAGTAAGCTCGGCCTTTAGATTTACCCATAGCTGATCCAGGTTTGGGCTGCAATCTATCCTTAATAAATACACATCGGGATTAACATTTTCAATAACTTTCTGCACATTGTCGTTAACATCACTAACCAGTTGCATATCATCATACAAACTCTTAATGCTTTTTGATACGTTGATGTTAAACTGCTTTTCTTCGTACAGGTACACTTTCTGCAGCCATACTAATTGTATGGCAACAATGATTGTAATCAGCACGGTGCTGGTTAAAATTACCAACCTTAATGTTTTTGAACGAATGATCATCTGGGTTTTGAATTTGATACTATTCTATGAAATTAAACTGTGCCGGAGTAAATTTCGTTAATATGAGGTTAAGTGAACGGCTGTTACTTTTTTGTTTTTACTTTATCCGGATTCTTTGCCAAAAAATCTTTCCAGCCGTTTACCTTTTCGCCGCTGCCCGGTAAAGCTGTTTTTTGCTGATAATAATGACACACAGCAACCGCCAGTGCATCCGTAGCATCGTAATGTTTTGGATCTTCGGTAAATGCCAGTATCTGCTGCAGCATTTTCATCACCTGTTCTTTAGCAGCGTTTCCATTACCGGTTACAGACTGCTTTACTTTTTTGGGTGAATATTCTGTAACATCCAGACCATGCCGCATGGCTGCAGCAATGGCCACACCCTGCGCCCTGCCAAGTTTCAGCATACTCTGCACATTCTTACCAAAAAAAGGAGCTTCAATGGCAAAGGAATCGGGTTGGTATTTGGTGATGAGGCCGCTGACGGTATTAAAGATCAACTGCAGTTTCCGGTAACTATCGCTTACCTTACCGGGTTGTAAAACACCCATTTCCAGTAAAGAAATTGTATTCCCCGTTACTTTTATCAATCCGTAACCCATGATAATGGTTCCCGGATCTATCCCTAAAATTATGCTTGTTTTTTTCTGCAAACCAGTTATTTTTTTCTGCATCACCAGGTTGCTTTGTAAGGCAACGCTTTACTTAGTGATAATTAAAGTAACATTGTGTATTGAACAAAAGTATCAAAATATTACTCAAGTGGATTATCGGGCCTTTGCTGGCGGTATGGTTATTCTATTCGCTGTACCAACAGGTAAAGACGCAGCCAGACATAGATGCCTCTGTGGCACTTATAAGAACATTGCCGTTTGGAGTACAAGCGTGGAAATTCTGGCTGGTGATTTTATTTGTTTTTGTA
>JBBQLS010000231.1:0-3688 GCA_038328115.1 Chitinophagales bacterium | reverse complement strand
CCTGTGCATTGGTGAAATTATCATGCAACGCCGAATCGCTGGCAGCCAAATGAGAGAAAACCGATTGTATTTTAAAAACAGATGTTGATTGTAACCTGCTGCAAAGTGCTTCCATATCTTTTGGTTCAAATCCCAACCTATGCATACCGGTATCCAATTTTATATGCACTGGGTAATCATTGATGCCGTTGCGCATTAAATAATCTTTAAAAGTTGACAAGATGCCGAAAGAAAAAAGTTCAGGCTCCAGGTTATGCTGCAGCAGTAAATCGTACGTTACTTCTTCGGCATTCATCACCATAATTGGTAAGGTAATGCCGGCTTTGCGTAATTCTACTCCCTCATCAGCATAGGCAACAGCCAGGTAATCTACCTGGTGAAACTGCAACAGGTTGGCAATTTCAAAACCGCCGGTTCCATAGCTGAAAGCCTTTACCATAGCCATTAATTTAACCCCTGGATTCAGAAGCCGCTGGTAAGTATTTAAATTATGGGTGATGGCATTCAGGTTTATCTCCAGCACTGTCTGGTGAATTTTTTCTTCCAGCAAATGACTTATCTGTTCAAATTCAAAAAGCCTGGCACCTTTTAATAAAATACTTTCGTTGTAAAAATGCATGGTCGGAAATTTCTGAAAAAATTCAGCCGTTGAATTAAAAAAAGCGGTGTCCGCTATCCCATTAAATACATCACGGTGCTTTGTAATTTCCGATCCGATACCAATAAGCCGGTTGATATTTTTTTGCTGCAGGATATCAGCCACTTCAACATACAACTGCTGATTGGTTTTGCCGCTTTGCAAAATATCGCTGATAATAACCGTGCGTTTGGGATGCTGCTGCTGTTGTTGCAAAAAATCCAGGGCAATGGATAAAGAAGTAATATCGGCGCTGTAACTGTCGTTTATCACCGAGCAGTTGTTGATACCCTGTTTCAATTCCAGCCGCATTTCTACAGGCTTCAGTTGCAACATGCGTTCCTGTATCAATTCATCATCGATATTAAAAAGCAGCAATACGCACCAGCAGGTGATAGCATTTTTTACAGCAGCATCATTTGTAAACGGGATTGAGATACTTAATTTCCTTTCTTTGTAAACCGCTTTTATAACCGTATTAAAAGGCTGCACCTGTATGCTTGTAATGCATAATGTTGCATCTGGTTCTTTTCCCCAGTTAAATAAAACTGCATTATTTTTTTGCTGAAGCTGCTTCAGTGCATCAACTACCACATCTTCGTCTTTACAATAAATAATGGTCGCTGTATTTGCAAAGAGATATATTTTCTCATTTATTTTGGCTGCTATGCTTTCAAAACCTTCGCTATGAGCTTCGCCAATATTGGTAAAAATGCCAATGGAAGGTTTTATTATTTTTTCCAGCCTTTCCATTTCGCCCATCATGGAAATACCAGCCTCAAAAATGGCCAGCGTATGAGATGCGTTCATCTGCCAAACACTTAAAGGCACGCCAATTTGAGAATTATAACTTTTAGGACTGCGTACAATACTAAAATCGCTCTGCAGCAATTGGTACAACCATTCCTTTACGATGGTTTTACCATTACTGCCGGTTATACCAACTACAGGAACGGCAAACTGCTGCCGGTGAAAGGCAGCAAGCATCTGCAATGCCTGCAACACTTCCGCCACTTTTAAAAATGTTGCTTCCGGGAATTGCTGCATATCTTTTTCAGCAAAGTTTTCATCCACCACAAAATACCGTACTCCTTTACCATAAAGATCTTTAATAAACAGATTGCCATTTCTCCGTTGGCTGCCCAGGGCAAAAAACAGGGAGGTTGCCGGAAATAAAAGTTTTCGGCTATCCAATAATATATGCTCAATAACGCCATCAGCATTTTTTGAAAATATGCCGGCATTAATTACAGATGCTATTTGCGAAATTTTATACAAAAGAAATTAATTGTGTCGTTGATTATTCATTAACATCGGTTGGTGCTCCTTTACGCTGGTGATATATTGAATAAAAAATTGAGCCCGAAATACAAACCACAATTACCAGCAGCGAAATCCAGACAGGGATATGCGGAATAAATTTCTCCAGCAACATTTTTGCCCCAATATACAACAGCACAATAGCAATACCCTGCTGCAGGTAATCAAATTTATCAGCAGCACCCTGCAACAAAAAGAAAAGACTACGCAAACCAAGTACTGCAAAAATATTGGAAGAATAGATCAGCATTTTTTTAGACGGATCCGGAATTATTGAAAATACTGCCGGAATGGAATCGACAGCAAAAATAATATCAATTAATCCCAGCATAACCACTACTACAGCAAGGTTAGTGAAATAGGCCTTATTATTATGCATAACAATAAATCTGCCTTTGGCTTCAACATGTGTAATACGCATAAACTTTTCCATGGTGCGGTAAGCCCAGCTGCTTTCAGGATCAAACTCTTCTTCATGATTGGTAACAAACATTTTAATACCGGTATATATCAGGAATGCCCCAAAAATATACATCACCCAATCGAATCTGGCAACCAGTTCGCTTCCTACTGCGATAAAAATAATGCGGAAAACGATCGCCATTAAAATACCCAACAGTAATACCCTTGAAAAGTTTTTAGCCTGAACCTTAAAAAATGTAAAGATGATGATGAAGACAAAAATATTATCAATAGACAATGACCACTCCAGCAGGTACGCCGAAATATAAGATATGGCATCAACTCTTCCATTACCATCTGCATTTTCAATAAAGATAAAACCGCAAAATGCAATCGACAGAAATACCCAGAAAACAGTTTGAATTAAAGCGGTTTTCAAGCTGATGACTTTGTTTTTTTTGCTTAAAAGTCCTAAATCGAAAACCAGTGCAAGCACAATTACTGCAGCAAAAACAACGTATATCACCTGGGCTTTATTCATTTTAGCTAAGCGTGTATTTTCTTTTTCTTATAAACTGAAAAACAAAAGCAAACAACAATACCACTACAACCGGAACAACAATGTTGATGAGCTGCCAGGTGAATTTTTGAGCTTCCACTTTTTTCTTATCCAGCAGGCGTAGCGTGTAATCCTTTGCTTTTGCTTCAGAAAGATTTGAACTGTTAACTAAGTAATCAAGACAATTTTGTAAAAAATCTTTATTTGCAAAAGCAAATTCCTGCTGGCTTCCATAAGTGTAAGGATTCATGCCCATGGGTATTGGCTGGTTTCCCTTAACTACAGAATTTAGAACCATGTCTCCATCCGCCACCACAATTATTTTATTATCTGCAATACATTGCGATAAAAATGTTGCATCATATTTTTGCAGGCTGTCGTTCATGGCCTGCGAAAGGCGGTTGCTGAATAAAGATTGAAATTTACCCTCCAGCAAAACTGCAATCGGTATGTTTGCCTTTTTGAACTTCTCATCCTCCGGTGCTTTTACATTTTCCCTTACGCTTATCAATGCCGGTGTTGCTATGGTTCTTGAATTGGGTGATGAACTTAGCAAAATTGTTTTTTTAATACCTTCCGCACCCACTGTATCAATAGAGTTAACAAACCTGCCACTTACAAAACCCAGATTTTTATTAATAACATGATTTGATTTGGTTTCAAAAACCGGGAAATAATTCCAGGGTAGTAATTCAAACTGGCCATTACCACTTACATCAAAAGGTAAAAAATCGCATTGCAGGTCCATCACCAGATCGGAGTTAATTCTA
>JBBQLS010000230.1:0-3748 GCA_038328115.1 Chitinophagales bacterium | reverse complement strand
GTCAGGTTTTCTCTTTTACGCAGATAATTTTCAATCATCTGCTCCCAGCGGTTGCGGCTTTTAATACTCACTTTTGCAAATCCGTAGCCGGGTAAATCAACCAAATACCACCCAGTTCTTTTTGCAGCGCCCGAAGCAGGGGCTGTTTGGTTTGCTTTTGGTGTGGGGGCCGATTGAATTTCAAAATGATTCAGCAACTGTGTTTTGCCCGGTGATCCAGAAGTTTTTGCCAGCTTATCATTATCGCAAAGCATATTGATGAGCGATGATTTACCCACATTGCTGCGGCCTATAAAAGCATACTCGGGCCTGTCGGGTACAGGGCATTTTTCATAATCGGGGCTGCTGATAACGTATTTTGCTGATTTGATTTGCATCGAACAAAGATACAGATTGATTTTGCTAACTGATTTTAACAGGCTTTTACACATGACGGGCAGCATCCATCTGCCTAAAAACCTCGTATATTTGCTGCCCATGACAGATTACGCACATGATACCGTTGTACCGTATAAAAACTCGCAACTTGGCAAAAAACAGCAGGTTGCCGGCATGTTTAATGACATTGCATTTCGCTATGATTTTTTAAACAGGTTTTTAAGTGCAGGGATTGATATAAGGTGGAGGAAAAAAGCCATTAAGCAATTGCTTGCAATCAACCCCAAAACAATATTAGATGTGGCAACCGGTACAGCAGATGTGGCAATTATGGCGTCTGGTATATTAAATGCCGATAAAATTACCGGTATTGATATCAGCGATGGCATGCTTGAACTGGGCAGAAAAAAGATAGAAAAGCTGGGCCTTGGCAATAAGATTGAACTGTTAAATGGCGATTGCGAAACAATAAATTTTAAAAATGATTCGTTTGAAGCGGTAACAGTGGCTTTCGGCGTACGTAATTTTGAAAATCTTGAAAAAGGTTTATCAGAAATATTAAGGGTGCTGAAGCCAGGGGGTAAACTGGTGGTGTTGGAATTCAGTAAACCTAAATCGGCTGTGGTAAAAGCCATATATAATTTTTACATGAAAATCATTACCCCCAGCGTGGGTAAAATATTCTCTAAAAACCGCAACGCATACCAATATCTCGACGAATCAATTCAGCAATTTCCGCAAGGGAAAAATTTTACAGATATTCTGGATAACCTGGGATATAAAAATACTTACATTAAACCACTGAGCTTAGGAATATGCAGTATCTATTGCGGAGAAAAAAAATAATTGGTATCGTAATCGTTGGTTTCTTTTTTCCTTTTATTGGCTTTGCTCAATTAAGGCAGGAAGTAAACCAGGAAGATCATGATGATAAACTGGTGCGTTTTGGTATCACCCTTGGGTCAAACCGTTCTCATTTTGCATTTACACACCATCCCGTTTTTTTAAACCAGGTTCCGGTTGATAGTATTGCAGTAATTGAAAGCGTAAACAGCACAGGTGTTAGCCTGGCCTGGCTGGTTAATATCAGACTGGGACAGCATTTCGACCTGCGTACATACCCGGTGGACCTCACTTTTACCGAAAGAAATTTCTTGTACAATCTTAATTTTCCGGATGGCCCTGGAGGAGAAGCGCCGGTTACTGAGAAAAAAACGCAATCCATTTCGTTGAGTATTCCGGTACAGATAAAGTTCAGCAGCGACCGCATTAATAATTTTAAAGTGTACGTGATCGGCGGTGGCAAGGTAGAGTATGACCTGGCATCAAATGCCGGCGCAAGAAAAGCAGAGGAGCAGGTAAAGCTTAAAAAGTTTGATTACGCGGTGGAAGTTGGAATGGGCTTTCATTTTTATTTTCCCATGTTTGTTTTAACCCCCGAAGTAAAAATGGGCTGGGGCCTGGGCAACCTGCACAGCAGGGATACAAACCTTAAATATTCAAGCACAATAGACCAGATCAACTCCCGTTCGGTGTTCTTTTCGTTAACTGTGGAATAAAGAATTGCCTCTATAAATCGTATCGCCTGTTAAACATATTAATTCGTACACCGCCGGTAAACATGGTGGTAGTAACCGCAGTTGGGTTAAGTAATGTTTTAGCATGGCGGTACAATCCTGATACTTCAAAAAATACATTCTCTCTAATTTCGTAAGAAACCTGCAGGTAAGCATTCATAACAGTTTGTTTATCGCCGCTGCCAACTTTAAACCCATCGTCTTTGGTTCGTGTAGTATAGTTTTTGAAAATATTTCCTCCAAAATTTATACCTGCACTATCCAGGCCCTTGTAATAATAAATACCTTGCAAATACACATGCCATTTTGGTGCAGGCTGGTATTGTACAATACCAAGAAACTCCTGAAAGTTTGCACCCAACGGGTGTGCCAGCGGTTGGTTGTAATGCGTGTAATTAGCAATAGTATCGTTATGGCTATAAGTAAACGGCCTTACCCTGTTTGCCTCCAGTTGTATATCCAGGTTGGGCAGGCCAAATGCATCAATATATTTTACGCCAAGCTGAATACCATATTTATTAACCCAGCTTCCGTTATTCTTTTTAATTTCCGATAAAACAAATTCATCCAGCAAAAACTGACCGTAAAGCTGAGCTTTGTGTGCAATATTCGCTTTAAAATCAAAACCGGCAACTGCATTGTCGGGGCTGCCAATGGTGCCTTCAATATGCCTGTAAAAAATGATCGGGTTTAAATATTGAAAATCAAAATGGTTCTTACGGCCAAAGATAATTCCTTCAAACAAGCCGATGTTAAGCCACTTGGTAATATTCATACTCAGGTGGTGCATGGCTGCATATTTACGGTCAAGCAAAGTATCACCACTCTTCTTAAACTGTGGCATCAGTTCCATAAATAAATTCTGGTAATTAATTTTCCAGATACGGGTGTTGAGTTTTAAAAACAAATTGCTGTTGCCCCAATCGCTTAAAAATAAACTGCGGTAGCCATTGCCAATAAAATTTTTATCGTAACCAAACTGAACATCAATAGCATTGCCGGCCCTTACGGTTATATAACCACGGGCATCAAAATAATCGTAGCCGCTTGTTTTAAAAGGTTTGTAAAAACCCACGCCTGGCACAGCCCTGAGCGTACTTACTATCTGCTGATAAAACTGCGGTGCCCTCTCCTGGTTATCGGTTAAATAAGTAGAAAAGCCTATCTTTTTGCCGATGGTTCCTCTTACGGTAACGCCTTTACTGTTTAAATAAACAGGTTTTTTATAACCGGTTTCAACGCCCCCCTCATATTGAAAAACAGGATTAACTGCCAGGAAAAAATTATTTGTTTTTGCTTCCAGAAAATTGGGCTTGGTTTTGTAAAAAGTTTTAAGCACGGGCCGCTTACTTAAAAATTCTTTTTTAGAGCCGGTTACCCATTCGCTGTTATTCATTAAAAAACTGTTGAGATTGTATTCGTCAACCTCGGTAAGGTCTTGGCTGTTCCACTCGGCATATTTATCACGTTGGGTCACCTTATCTACATAACCAAGGCGGGCGCTGTCAATAAATTCAACCTGCTCCACAATATACTTCCTGTTAAATGGCCGTATACTCGAAAAATTAAGATCGGTATTTCGCTGCTGCTGAATTTCCATGCGGTCAACAAAATGTACATCTTTTGACCCGGGGGTTAAAAAAGTAGATTGCGCTGTTGCAAATGCAGGGCAAATAAAAAACGATAGTTTGAATAAGCTTTTAATAAATTGCATCAGATAATTTTAGTTTAACAGTAACAGAATTCAAGTTATGCAAAAATACCTTTTTAAAAACATACAGGTTGTAAATGAA
>JBBQLS010000229.1:0-3816 GCA_038328115.1 Chitinophagales bacterium | reverse complement strand
GGCAGGAGTATGTCTCTTTTTAAATTCAGCAGGTCTATCTTACCAACAATTTCATTTGTATTGTCAATAGCTTCCGGCAGGTCTTTAAAAACGGCACTCATCTCAGCACCGGTCTTTAAAAAGAACTGGTCGTTAGGAAAGGCAAATCTTTTGCCTTTGGAAAAAACATCATCATCACCGCCACCTTTCCATTTTTCAGTAGCTTGTTTTTCGCCGGTATTTATGCAGAGTAAAATATCATGTGCGTTGTAATCTTTCTGGTCAACGTAATGACTGTCGTTACTGGCAATCACTTTTACATTGTACTTTTTTGCAAATTTCAGCAACACTTCATTTACTTTTTCCTGTTCGGGAATTCCGTGGCGCTGCAGTTCTACATAGTAATCATCCTGAAAAATATTGAGCCACCATTTAAATTCATTCTCACCTTCTTCTTCTCCTTTTTTTAAAATGGTTTGCGGCACCAATGCACCCAGGCAACAGGTGGTGGCAATCAGCCCTTCGTGGTATTTATGAATGAGTTCTTTATCAATACGTGGATATTTGGAGTACATGCCTTCAATATATCCCAGAGAAGTAAGTTTCACCAGATTTTTATATCCTTCTGCATTTTTTGCCAATAAAATCTGGTGATGACGTGGATCTTTTTCTTCTTTACTAAAAGTCTTACGATGCCTGTCGGTAGTTATATAAAACTCGCAACCTACAATAGGTTTAACTTTTAAAGTGCCATCATCGTTTTTATGATTGTATGCTTCCTTTACAAATTCAAAAGCGCCAAACATGTTACCATGGTCGCTTATAGCAATGGCAGGCATTCCATCTGCAATGGCTTTTTTATAAAGATTTTTTATAGATGCTGCACCATCCAGCAACGAAAACTGTGTATGTACGTGTAAATGAGAGAATTTCATGCCCTGAGTAACCAGAAACCACATTAGGGGTCTGGGCTACAAATATCGTTAACAATTAGTGGCATGTCTAATCCGTTTTTCCACAATACGTGCTTTAAAAATCATAATTAAACGTTAACAGCTTGCATTTACGGCATTTGAAAGTTACCTTTGCACAGCATTAGAAAATAATATAATCATCAGTTTGTAGGACAGGACTCATAGGTAAGCACAGATAAACAGCAAAAACAAAAGAATTTAAGAAGAGCGAAAAACACAAGACTAAGTTGTACTTACGTTTTAAACCCAAAGTTTACGTATGAAAAACTTCTTTCTTGTTTCTGTAGCCATCGGCTTTTTTTCAGGAACAACTTTAACGGCCAAAGCACAACCATCTGTTAATATAGAACAGGTTAATGCTGCCAAGACAGCACAAAAAAAATCAACAAAATTTATTGAAAGTATTGAATTTAGAACAGGCCCTGTAGCTGTAACAAATGCCCAGGAAACAAGCAACAAGCAGACTGTAGCAAGTAATGAAGAATCTGCTGCTATTGAAAGCTTTAGTTCTTTACAGTTTAAATATGCTCAGCTGCTGGATGTTGAGGTGGAAGCTGCTACCAATTTAACCTTGTTTACCGAAATAGAAAAATGGATAGGAACCCGTTACAGGTATGGTGGTGCTACCGAAAAAGGTATAGATTGCAGTGCCTATACCGGAACGCTCGTTCACAGTGTTTTTGGTATAGTATTACCCAGAACGGCCCGTGACCAATACGCAACCTGTATAAAACTTGATAAAGAAGAACTGCAACAGGGCGACCTGGTATTTTTTAATACAAGGGGTGGCATTAGCCATGTGGGCTTGTATTTGGGTAACGGCTATTTTACACACGCCAGTACCAGTATTGGAGTAACCATCAGTAATTTATCAGATCCATACTGGAGCAAGAAGTTTGTTAGTGGCGGCAGATTAACAACTACCGACGATCCAACCGAATAAAATATCGTAAGCTTTTTTGCCGACCAGGGAGATTTTTAATCTCCTTTTTTTATGCCCAACTTTTTTATAAAGGTTTTCCAAACAGGCATAATATCGGGCGATAATTTTAAGATCAGGGTTCCCGCAATAAACAACATAAGATAAACAGTACTCCTTACTACCATACCGGAAAATCCATCCATACCATTAAATAAAAAATAACAGCAGTAGTAGGTTGCTGCCCCAAGCAGAATAACATAAATTGTTTTACTCGTAAATGGCTGTAGTTTAAATTTCTTTATTAAAAACCAATACCGTATAGCGTTGTAAATGGTAAAGGTGATGAGATTGGCAATGGCCGGCCCCATTACACCATAATAGTATTTTGTTAAAATATAATTCAGCGGCAGGGTTAAGGAAAGCAAAATAATACCTGTATAAAAATCAAAGCGCCAAAGGGTTGATGTGTTAATGATCTGGCTGTTTACGCCGGTACCCATATCAATGATGCGCATTAAACCAATGTAAAAGAAAACCCATCTTGCATCAATATAACCGGCCTGCAAATGAAAAGTAAAAACCCCATCTGTAAAATTTAGCCATATAAGTGCAAACATTCCGATAGAAAAAATCAACTGGTTAATGGAAGAACTGTGATATATCCTGTTGATTCTTTTCATATCTTTATCCTTCCATGCCTTTGATAAAGCTCCCAGCGATGATGAAACAATACCTCTTTGCGGTGCCTGAATTAAACTGGCAATATTTTGCGCCAACGTATAAATGCCCGCCATGGCAAGCCCATTGGGCAATACAGCGGCAATTATAATGGTGTCAATAACCATCGAAACTGTAAAAACCATACTACCGCCGTAAACAAAAGAAATTAACGCAATAATTTTTCTAAAATATTTTTTTGAAACCCTGCTGACCGAAAAAGTAAAAAAAATCTTTTTCTGCCATAACAGGTACACAAGCAGCATTACAGCAATTGCCAGAAAAGTAAAGGAATAAATTTTAATAAAAAGATCGAATGATGCAAGGATGCCGGTAAAGCTGAGCACAATTAAAATGCTGGTAAAAACCCTGAACTGTACCTCCCGTAAAAAATTAGAGAATACCGATTTTTTTACCTGCCAGGCATAGGCTTCTAATATTGAAAAAAGCGTAAGTCCCATACCAAAAGGGAAAATGTAATAATAATATTTAACTAGGTCGGGGGCGTTGGTTCCATATTTTCTAATTACAATATCCTTAAATAAAATACCCGCAATAATAACCAGGCTAAAACCAAACAATGAAAAGAATATAGCCCAGGTTAACTGGTCATTTTTTTTAGGAGGGAGATTGTCGTTGTAATAAGGATAAAATTTGTGAATGTATGCAGGCATGCCCAGATTGGCAACAGAAAACATAATATTGGCTACAGCAATAAAAATACCGGTAAGACCGTATTGGGCCTGTGTAAAACCCCCTTCCCGAGCGAATAGCCAGGTATTAAAAAACCCAATAGCAAAGCCAATGTACACCACCATAGATGAAATAATACTTTGCTTCCGTATCTGCGACATAGCTTTGTTTGCTGCTAAATTAATCTACCTTTTCTTCTTTTTGTCATTTCGACGAAGGAGAAATCTATTTATTTTTTCGTGGGCTTAAAATAGATTCCTCGCTATGCCCGGAATGACAAATACCACATTAATCTGCCTTTTTTGTTTTGATGTAGAAATTTGGATCAACAGTAAAACTATTATCTCCTTCGGGGTATAAATTCAAGGTTTTCCATTCTTCAGTTGGTTTTATCCATTGTGCTGTTTTGAATTTTATTTTCAGCGGAAGATTAAACCCTTTAACGCAATTGGTGTAGCGGTAAGAGAGTTTGTACCCGTCAATTTTATATTCAAGTACCGGTATTTGTGTTGTTCTTAAATACTGGTCAAA
>JBBQLS010000228.1:0-3947 GCA_038328115.1 Chitinophagales bacterium | reverse complement strand
GAGGTTTGCGCTTTGGCAAAGTGATTGATCTCAGCTTTTACGGAGTGCTTTTCTTTTTTATCACCAAATGCTATCTGGAGAGCATTGTAGCCGTCTGTTTCAACGGTTTTCTTTTGTGTAACCACGCATGGGCCAGCTTCAATAATAGTAACAGCAGTTTGCCTGCCACTTGCATCGAAGATACTCGTCATGCCGATTTTCTTACCAATAATACTTTTCATTGTATCTTGTTTTTATCCAGCGGTCTAGCCAAAGGCGAGACATAGATGTTCAATATTTTTTTTCTTTTAAGAACTTACCTGCTGCTATCCTGAGCGGAGTCGAAGGACCCTCGTTCAAGTAGTTCATTAGGCTTTGATCTCAACATCAACACCACTAGGTAAGTCTAACTTACTTAAAGCATCTACCGTACGGCTGCTGCTGGTGTAAATGTCTAATAAACGTTTGTGCGTGCACAACTGAAATTGTTCACGAGCTTTTTTGTTTACGTGCGGAGAACGCAAAACGGTAAAAATTTTCTTGTGTGTAGGTAAAGGAATTGGTCCTGTTACTACTGCACCAGTACTACGTACCGTTTTTACAATCTTTTCTGCTGATTTATCAACCAGGTTATGGTCGTAAGACTGCAATTTTATTCTGATTCTCTGTGACATATAAAAAGAACTTTTGTGATCCGTTTTTTAATTTGGAGTGCAAAGGTAAGGGGTTGAAAGTAAATAGCAAAGGAAAGGTGAAAGTTTTTTGGAAATTGTTTTTTGTCCCTTTTAATAAGGGAATTAGCTTTTTTAAAGAATAATAGCTGGATTTAGTCCTTTTTTGACACAGACCCACTACTGCTTTCAGATTTAGTTACAGTTGCAGCACCCTTATACTCAACCGAACCGCTACTGCTGGCTTGGGCGTTCAAGGTTACACTGGCGTGAACTTTAATATCGGCACTACTGCTTACATTGGCAGTTGTATTTTCGCTTAAAAGATTGAAAGCATTGATATCTGCACTGCTGGAAGCTTCTGATTTATGGGTTTTTGTTTTACCTGTAATGGTAATTGTTGCGCTACTGTTGGCCTCGGTCTCAATTTCTGGAGCATCTACCTCAACTTTAATACTGGCAGAGCTGGAAGCCTTGAAAGTGAGCCTGCCACTGCTGGTAAGTATATTATCAGCCATCACTTCTGCCGATGCAGATGCCCTGATGGCAGTTACAGTTGGCGCCGTAACAATTACTTTCATGTGAACATCTGAAAAGCTGTGCATTCCTTCTATATTTATTTTTAAGGTATTGCCCGAAACTGAAGTTTTTATATACTTTATAATATTATCATCGGCTTCTACTACCACAGACGTAACGTCGCCGGCTTTAAGTTCTACCTCAAAACTACCGCCAACTGAAATAGCATCAAAACTGTCGGTTTTGCGGGTTTCGGTTACAATATTGCCGCTGCCGGTTGTATGATCGCAGGATGTTAAAGTAAAAATGGTAACTAATAAGATGAGAAAATATTTCATGGCTGATATTTTTGTAAATATAAAAAAATGTAACGTTAACCTCACTCATCTGCACCAAATAACATCCAACTATTTATTTACCTTCGCAGCAATATGACAGAAAAAATACTGATTCTTGATTTTGGTTCGCAGTATACACAGTTGATTGCCCGTACAGTAAGGGAAGCCAATGTGTACTGCGAGATCATTCCCTACAACAAAGAAATAGTTTACGAGCCTGGTTTAAAAGGCATTATTTTAGGAGGCTCCCCTTTTTCTGTTAACGAAGAAAATGCATTACAGGCAGATGTAAAAGCCATGGTTGCCAAAGTACCGGTATTGGGCGTTTGTTACGGTGCCCAGTTAACAGCCAAATTATATGGTGGCAGGGTTGAAAAGAGCGATAAAAGAGAATATGGCCGTGCTATATTTACGGTAACTAAAGAAGATAGACTCTTAGAAAATATTTCCCCTTCATCGCAGGTATGGATGAGCCATAGCGATACTATTAAAGCATTGCCCGATGGATTTGAATTGCTGGGCACAACAGAAAGCATACCGGTTGCGGCGTTTAAACAAAAGCCCTCCCCGCCTCCGCCAGCTGGCGGAGGAACCAGTGGAGATATAAGCAATACTAACAAGGAATACCCGCTTTATGGCTTACAATTTCATCCGGAAGTTTATCATTCTGCCGAAGGCAAAACCATTATAAAAAATTTTTTGGTAAATATTTGTGGCTGTAGTCAGGATTGGACCCCGGCGCATTTTATTACGGATACGGTTGAGGCACTTAAAAAGCAGATCGGCAATAAAAAAGTAATTATGGGTTTAAGTGGCGGTGTAGATAGTACCGTAGCTGCTACTTTAATACATAAAGCCATTGGCGAAAACCTGTATGGCATTTTTGTTGACAACGGTGTTTTACGTAAGAATGAATTTGAAGATGTACTGGAAATTTATAAAAAACTGGGGCTGCATGTAATTGGTGTTGATGCAAAGGAGCATTTTTATAAAAAACTGGCCGGCAAAACCGATCCCGAAGAAAAAAGAAAAGCCATTGGCGGTGGATTTATAGAAATTTTTGATGAGGAAGCATCAAAAATTGAAGGCGTGGAGTTACTGGGACAGGGAACCATTTACCCCGATGTGATTGAATCACTTTCGGTACATGGACCGTCTCAAACCATAAAATCGCACCACAATGTTGGCGGCTTGCCGGATACCATGAAACTTGGGCTGGTAGAACCTCTGCGTGCTTTATTTAAAGATGAAGTGAGACGTGTTGGCCTCGAACTGGGTATTCCGCATGATATACTTTTCAGGCATCCATTTCCCGGTCCTGGTTTGGGAATAAGAATTTTAGGAGAAGTTACTGCCGAAAGGGTACGGTTATTGCAGGATGCTGATGCGATTTATACCAATGGTTTAAAAAAACATAACCTGTATGCAACTGTTTGGCAGGCTGGTACCATCTTACTGCCTGTGAAAAGTGTTGGTGTTATGGGTGATGAGCGGACTTATGAATTTACAGTTGCATTAAGGGCTGTAACATCGGTTGATGGTATGACGGCAGACTGGGCACATTTGCCTTACGAGTTTTTAGCCAATATAAGCAATGAGATAATAAATAATGTACCGGGCATAAACCGTGTGGTATATGATATAAGCAGTAAGCCACCAGCTACTATTGAGTGGGAATAAGAAATGGAATTGGGAATTGGGATTTGGAATTAGTAATTAAACTTTTGATATTAGACTTACAGACATGAATAAGAAAATTATTTTGGGATTTGTTTTTTTACTGGTTCTCCTGGGCTCTGCAAATCTGTATGCCCAAACTGATACTGCAATAAAAGGACCCGTTTACCATGTTGGCATTTTTGCGCCGCTTTATCTTGATTCGGTCTTCAGCAAAAATACATTCAAATACAAACAGGGTATTCCCCGTTTTATTGCACCCGCAGTTGATTTTGTGCAGGGTGCCTTAACAGCATTAGACAGCCTGCAGGCAGGCGATGATAATATCAACGCCAGTATTTTCGATACCAAATCGTACACCGAAAAAATTGCTGACCTGATAAAAAATAAAAAACTAGACAGCCTGAATCTTATAATAGGTAATGTACGAGATGAAGATTTTACAGACCTTGCCGCATTCGCTTTGCAAAGGAATATTCCTTTCATTTCTGCAACCTACCCAAATGTTGCAGGCGTTAAAGCAAATCCTTTCCTGGTGGTTATGAATTCTACTTTAAAAGCACATTGCGATGCTATTTATAGTTACATACTTCAAAACCATGGTACTGATAAAATCTATCTTTGCAGGCAGAAAGGTGTGCAGGAAGACATGGTAGCATCCTACATTAAAATAATGAATGAACAGGACGGTAAGCCTTTACTGCCAATAGAAACGCTGAATATGGACGGAAGTATTACAACGGCTTTTCTTAAATCAAAATTA
>JBBQLS010000227.1:0-4000 GCA_038328115.1 Chitinophagales bacterium | reverse complement strand
TTACATCCAATATTTGTGATAATACCGGCTGTCCGACAAAACTTTTATCTTTATGTTTCATTAGTCATGTTTAAGTGTGGTAACTCAAACTTAACTAATATGGGTGGTTCTAACGAACTACCCTTTTTTATTTATAATTTAGTCGGACAATAGTGATTCTCATCTATAAAATTAAATACAAATAGTATCAAACTAAATGAATATGGCAGATAAAAAATTAAACGGGCAAACTGCTGTTGTAACTGGTGCCAATTCAGGCATCGGCGAAGGCGTTGCAATCGCTTTGGGCGAAGCAGGCGTTAACGTTGTAGTAAATTTTGTGAGTAATCCTGATGCAGCCAATGCTGTTGTTGATAAGATACAATCTTTCGGTAATAATGCGGTTGCTATACAGGCAGATGTAAGCAAAGAAGACCAGGTAATCAGCATGTTTAAACAAGCCGTTGATCAATTTGGAACGGTTGATATTTTAGTGAACAATGCAGGGTTGCAACGTGATGCAAAATTTCATGAAATGACTTTAGCACAATGGCAATTAGTGATAGATGTGAATTTGACCGGCCAGTTTTTATGTGCAAGAGAAGCCATCAGGGAATTTTTACGAAGAGGGATTGTGCCAGAACGTTCAGTAGCCTGCGGAAAAATCATCTGCATGAGCAGCGTGCATGAACTGATTCCCTGGGGCGGCCATGCAAACTATGCAACCAGCAAAGGAGGAATTAAAATGCTGATGCAAAGTTTGGCGCAGGAGTATGGCGATAAAAAAATAAGAGTCAACAGCATTTGTCCGGGTGCTATAAAAACGTCCATTAACCAATCAGCCTGGCAAACCCCCGATGCTTACAATAGCCTGATGACTTTAATTCCATACAACAGGATAGGTGTACCGGAAGACATCGGTAAATTAGCTGTGTTTTTAGCCAGTGACGATAGTGATTATATAACCGGAGCCAGTATTTTTATAGATGGAGGCATGACGGTTTTTAAAGGGTTTTCAACCAACGGGTAAATTTTACATCATTTGTAAAAAAAGAAATTAGTGACAAAAAAAATAAATATTTCTGCAGAGGAGCAACGGTTAAATATCAATGTACAAAAAAAAGTACCACTTGAAGTATGGGGGCCTTATTTAAGCGAAAGACAATGGGGAACGGTAAGGGAAGACTATAGTGCCGGCGGCGATGCCTGGAATTATTTTAGCCATACACAGGCCCGCAGCAGGGTGTATCGTTGGGGCGAAGATGGTATTGCAGGGCTTAGTGATATGCACCAGAATTTGTGTTTTGCTATTGCCATGTGGAATGGGAAAGACCTGATTTTAAAAGAAAGGTTGTTTGGATTAACCAATTCAGAAGGTAATCATGGTGAAGATGTGAAGGAATTGTATTACTACTTAGATAATACACCTACACACAGTTACATGAAATATTTGTATAAGTATCCGCAGGCTGCTTTTCCTTATGAGAAGCTGGTTTCTGTAAATAGTAACCGCACCAAAGCCGAACGTGAATTTGAATTACTGGATACGGATATTTTTAATGATAATAAATATTTCGATGTAGAAGTTGTGTATGCAAAAAATAGCAGTGAAGATATTTGCATCAGTATAAACATTACCAACCGTGGAACCGAAGAAGCTGAACTGTTTTTATTACCAACATTGTGGTTTCGCAACAGGTGGTTTTTTGGTGATACTTTAGAAAAACCGGTTTTGGAAATACTATCCCCGCTGGCTGATGCTGCCGTTGTAAAAGCTACACATGAAAAACTGGGCAGTTATTATTTTTATTACGCTGCAACTGCCGAAACCCTGATGACAGAAAATGAGACCAATACCGAAAAAATATTTGGATTGCCCAATACATCTGTTTTTAAAAAAGATGCATTTCACGATGCGGTGGCAGGAAATAACCTGGAATTATTTGAGCAAATAAAAAATAAAACAAGGGGCACAAAATTTTCGCCACTGTACCGGTTAAAAGTTGCGGCATTGCAAACTCAAAATATTACGCTCAGGTTAAGTAAAGAAGTTTTGAAAAATCCATTTGATGAAAATTTTGATAAAGTTTTTGCCGACAGAAAATACGAAGCGGATGAATTTTATAAAAATTTATTGCCTGAAAATATTTCATCAGATTTGGCAGCCATACACCGGCAGGCTTTTGCAGGTTTATTATGGAGTAAACAATTTTACCAGTACGATGTAGAACGCTGGCTGGAAGGCGATGCACACAATATAAATCCGCCAGCACAAAGGTATTATGGCAGAAATGCAAATTGGTGTCATTTAAAAATTGCAGACGTTTTATCCATGCCCGATAAA
Source organism: Chitinophagales bacterium (assembly GCA_038328115.1). Taxonomy (GTDB): domain Bacteria; phylum Bacteroidota; class Bacteroidia; order Chitinophagales; family Chitinophagaceae; genus Ferruginibacter. The sequence goes on along the minus strand of JBBQLS010000227.1, from coordinate 1,677 downwards.
TGGGAGTATCCGTGGTTTGCTGCCTGGGACCTTTGCTTTCACTGCATCCCCATGGCAATGGTTGATCCTGCATTTGCAAAAAATCAGTTGATATTATTATGCAGGGAATGGTATATGAATCCACAGGGGCAAATACCTGCTTTTGAATATAATTTTAGCGACGTAAATCCGCCTATAGAAGCCTGGGCGGCCATGCAGGTTTACCATATTGAACAAAAGATACATGGCAGATCGGATATTTTTTTTCTGAAACGCATCTTTCAAAAACTGCTGTTAAACTTTACCTGGTGGGCAAACCGGGAAGATGCAAAATCAAACAACGTTTTTTCGGGCGGCTTTTTAGGTCTTGATAATATTGGCGTGATAGACCGCAACAGTTTACCCGCAGGCAGTTCGCTGGAGCAGGTTGATGCCACTGCCTGGATGGGCATGTATGCACTGAATATGATGGAGATGGCGATGGAGATTGCGCAGACGGACAATAGTTTTGAAGACGTGGTTACTAAATTTTATGAACAGTTTATATTGATATCCGAATCGCTGAATGAAAAATTATGGAATCGGGAAGATGATTTTTTTTACGACCTTTTGCACCTGAATGATGGGAGCAGCGTAGCTTTAAAAGTGCGCTCTGTTGTGGGTCTCAGCGTGCTGTTTGATTCAGCAATCATTAAAAATGATCTCTTGCAAAAGCTGCCCGATTTTAAAAAGCGCTTGCAATACGTAAGAGACTACAGCATTAAGCACGAGAAAAATTCCCTTTGTGAGCAGGTTGCAGAGAACGGCGATATGCTTGTTTCTCTGATAGATAAAGAGCGGCTGATGCACATACTGGCGATCATGTTTGATGAAAAGGAATTTTTGTCTCCGGCAGGTATCAGAGCCTTATCGAAATTTCATGAGCAGCATCCTTTTGAAATAGTACTGGATGAAACCATTCATTCCATCAGCTATTTACCTGCAGAAAGCGATAACAGTATGTTTGGAGGTAACAGCAACTGGCGTGGTCCGGTATGGATGCCCATAAATTATCTGTTCGTTCATTCGCTTTACCAGTTTCATGCATTTTATGGCGATTCTTTAAAGATGGCATTTCCCACGGGGACAGATAATTTATTAGACCTGAAAGAGATTGCGGACGCTCTGGCTGAAAAAATAATTTCTCCTTTCCGGATAAACAGCATGGGAAACCGCCCGGTTCATGGCAATGCCAATTGGTTTTATGGCCTGCCCGAAAATAAAGACCTTATTTTATTTTACGAGTATTTTAATGGCGATAATGCAAGTGGGCTTGGGGCTTCGCATCACACCGGTTGGAGCAGCCTGGTGGCAGAACTCATAAGTAATCATCTTCCTTAGCCGTTATTTTATGATAACAAAAGATTGATTTATTACTTCGTTGTTGTTTCTTATCTTAATAAAATACCTGCCGGGCGGTAAGTGACTTACAGTGAGGTCAATATTTTTTAATCCGCCTGAAACCTGCTGCTGCATTACCATTCTGCCCGATAGATCTGCAAGAAGCAATTGGCTATTTTCTGTTAATGCCTGCTGCAGTTTTATAATTAATTTTTCTTTTGTTGGGTTTGGATAAACCTGCGCATTCGAAAAATTATTAGCAATGTGTACCGATACAATTTTACTATTACTGAATTTTCCGTCGATGTCAGTCATTTT
>JBBQLS010000226.1:0-4082 GCA_038328115.1 Chitinophagales bacterium | reverse complement strand
GAAAAAACAATTCCGGGCTTTGACAATTACAATGAGCGTGTAAGAATACCTGGCGGATTCTATTTACCAAACTGCAACCGTGACGGAAATTTTGAAACAGAAACAAAAAAAGCTCAGTTTAATATTGCCACCGTAAACTCTGTAGTTTTAAAAGAAGGAGAATTATTGATGATGACGATACGCAGCCACGAGCAGTTCAATACAACCATTTACGGCCTTGATGACCGTTACCGGGGCATTTATAATGAGCGAAGGGTAATTATGATGAACCAGGCCGATATGAATGAACAGCATTTAAAAAAAGGCGACATTGTTGATTTATATAATGATGCAGATTGCAGAGAAAGAGTAGCTCACCGGTTCAGGGTAGTGCCCTATCCTATTCCAAAAGGATGTACTGCTACCTATTTTCCGGAAACGAATGTGCTGGTACCCATCAAGAGCGTTGCTGAAAAAAGCAATACGCCGGTTTCGAAGGGAGTGGTTATCAAAATAAAAAAAACGTAGAAGGGTAAACAACCAACTCATGTTAATTACTTATACATTAAAACAAAAAAAAACCTTCTGCAAAGAAGGTTTTTCATTAGGGTAGCACTAACCAGATGTACTCTACTTATTGGTTGGTTTTCACAGGATAAAAGAGGTTCACAAAAATTGGATATTGGATATTTGGATTTCTTTAACAATACAAAGATACTTTGGGTACTGGTGGTGCTTTGTAATGGCTGCTATTAAGTTTTTGTAGTTTTTTTACGATTGGCCTTATAATTAAATCTATAGTGCAGCCACATTATCGTCACTTTTACCTGTTCAACTAAGTGCTTACAAGCTGTTTATCAACAGATACGCTTGAATATTCACAAAAATAGGATTTTTGATGCGTGCTTTTTATTTGTACCTTAATACAATTTTATTTATAAGGCTTTCCCTTTAGATAATGTTTCCACAGCAGCCTGTATAATCTTTTTTATTTCGGGGCTTGGTGCATCCACCAGTGCTTTATTGCCATATTCCAATGCTTTTTTAAGGTCGCCCTTTGCAGAGTAACCCCGCATTAAGCCTGCAGCAGTAGGCCAGGCACCATTGAATTTTTTAAAATTCATTTCAAAAACCTCCATAGCTTCGGCAACCTTCTTTTCACCAAGCAACTGACGGCCATAGTTATGTAATTCATTAACCGTTGCTTTCTCCATAGCAGCTTTCATCATCTTATCTGCTTCTTCTTTTTTATTAAGTTTATTAAGCAGGCCCGCTTTTACAGAAAGGTTTTTAAAATTATTAGCGCCTCCCAGGCTAGGATCAACAGCAGAATTTATCCATGCAAGTGCTTCTTCAGTATTTACATTGTTTTGTAAACACCAGCTGGCTGCTGCTTCCAGGCTTGGTGGATCAAAGCCTGCTGCACCACTCATTTGAGAACGTATGTATGCAAGCGTAGTGGCATTAAGATCCACTTCTACTTTAAAAGGAATACGCCAATGTTCCCACGCCAGCGCAACTTCTACCGAATTATCAGTTTGTTTTGCGAAGGTATAATCAAGTCTCTCTTTACTTTCCTTCATATCTTTTTGCTGATAAGCAGTTACCCTCATTACATCCATCTGGCTGTTATAAAAATAGCTTCCCCATTCGCTTGTATTCTTATTAAAAATAAGTGTGCATGAGTCTGGATATACAGCAATGAAAAATGCATACTTTCCTGCGGCCAACATTTTACCATTGATCATTACATCGGTTGAAAAGGAAATATTTGTACACTCATCTGCACCGGCCCGCCATGGCGAAGCTGTATTAGAACCAAAGCCCATCACTTTAAAATCGTACCAGGCAACATCTGTACCCCATATTTTTCCTTCGCGGCCTTTAACACCGGGTGCATTCCAGTTGATATCAATATTGGTTGCGCCCAGCAGTCTGCCGGTTTTACATTTGTAATTTACATTGCCATCGGGCAGGCGCATCATTTGGGCTTTAACAGGTGCAGGCATAAGTATACATGCAACAGCTATGAACGCGTAGAAACTAATATTTTTTCTCATAACAACAGTTTTTAAATAACTATTAATAGTTTGATAAATGTAGCCTGAATTGTCCACAGTTAATTTCCGTTCATATAAAAGCTGAAATTCAGATACTAATTTTACAAAAGGCTGTTGTATTTGAAAAGCAATCAGTAATACTTAATACCGGGCAAACCGGGTATCAGGTTGTTATACCCGTGTCGGGTTTAAATCTTTCTTTGGCAGATGTTACAGGAAGTATTGCTGTAAATGTAAAAATGATGTGCGGATGTCCTGTAACTTTAGGCCCGCCAGCATCTTTATGGCCCGCAAATGATTTTACGGTTTATGCAAACGTGCTTGATATTAATGGAACCACAACTCCCTCCCGTTAACTTATACGGCCGATAAAGCTACTAATTCGCTTTTTAGCTCAGTGTTACTTACCAGTCAGGCTAAAATAACCTCGGTACATTTACTGCATTTCAAAAAAGTATGGGAAATTATGGTGCCTTTGTATGGACACCATAATTCCCCGGCTTATTTATAATTTATTACAATTTAATAACACTGTTGGTGCCGCCATATTCATTCACCAGTTCCTCGTCTGCTTCAGTGTCATTAACCCATTCGGTTTTGTTTACTAAATATTTAAACTGGTGTTGAGAATCTTTAGGTAAAGATATCTCTGTAGAAAAAGTACCATCTTTTTTCTTTTTAAGAATAATTCCATTTTCCCAATCGCTGTTAAGCCCCAAAACCTCTACTATTTCTGCATTTTCAGGAGCAAAGCTGAATTTAACCTTACAGTAATCCTTTGTTTTAAAATACGTTTTCTGAATCATTTTAATTTTTGTTTGGTTATAAAACGGTCGTTCCGGTAAGATAGTTACCGGTTCAAACAGCAAATAAATCGTTTATGGAAAAGCCTGCAGGGAATTCCTGCCGCTGTCTTTAATACAGTTTTTAGTGAAAGGTAACCCGCTATAGTAACTAAGTAATTTAAAACACAACTGCATTTCCTTGTCAGCATCAGGCTGCAACCCTTTGCAGTATTACTTTGCAGGGCATGGATGAAGTTACCTTAACCATATGTTTTTTATGCAGTGGAATTTCAAAGAAATCACCAGGAACGAATTGATGTATCTGATCTTCCACTATAATATCGCAGGTTCCTTCTACTATCAAAAATCGCTCGTACTCATTATCATGCACTTCGTGTGGTGCGTAATCCTTCAACCATACAATAGCTGTGATGGCTTGTGGTGTGTACCCTATTATTTTGGCAAATACATCTTCGGTAACTGAAGAAACCATATCGGGCCTGCTTAACCATTGGTTGTAATCTGCTATTACAGAATTTGCTGAAAGCAAAGCTGGTATTGAAGGAAGCTCTCCTTTTTTTAATCTTTCGGTATAATCTATGGTGGCCATTAAAAAAGGCTTTACAACAGGATTGGGTTCCAGTTTATGTGCCTCCGCATAATCTTTTATTGATGCTTTTATCTGCTCAATTTCTTCACGTATTTCAACATGCTCCAAAATAAGCCTTTCCACCTCTTTGCGCTCTTCATCTGAGGCAATACCCAATACATAGAGTTCTAAAATTCCGGTTTCAATATATTCACTAACACTAAACATTTTTTTCAGACGCTGAATTTACTTTTTAGTTAAACGCTTCAGACCAAGTATACAATATAGATAATTTACAAAAGTAACCGATTTAAAAGGCATGAGCCGGATTATTTACTAAATCAACTGTTGCTAAATAGAAAGAGCAACCATGAAGGTCACTCTTTCTTCCAAAATTGACGATATGAAAAATTGTGTATATTATTTCTTAGGCATCAATACTGCATCAATTACATAAGTAACACCGTTGCTTGAAATAACATCCGGAATGGTAATGTTGGCAACGTTTCCCTTTGCATCGGTAACTGTCCATTTCATGTCTTTGTATCCAATGGTCAGTTCTTCTCCCTGCACAGTCTTCACTTTTTGGCCATCTTTCAGATCGGTTGATTTAAAAGCACCAGATACCACATGGTAAGTAAGGATTTTTGCCAGCGTTGCTTTGTTTTC
>JBBQLS010000225.1:0-4136 GCA_038328115.1 Chitinophagales bacterium | reverse complement strand
AGATGCTGCCCAGGTAAGAAATGGCCGCACTGTGTACTACCGTTTAAAGCAGTTTGATACATATGGCAATGTTAGCTACAGCGAAATTGTAAAAGTGCCATAATTAAAAATAGCAAAGGGGGTTTACTGAACAATCTATATGAAATTGCCAGCCAGTAAGGTTGGCAATTTTGTTTTTAAAAAATATACAATTAAGTAAAAAATATCCGCTGCACCGTCCAGTAAGCCGCAATGGCTGCAATAGCAATGGATATCGGAATTACAATTCTTTTACGGTAATAAGGTTTTTTGCCAAAGGGCAGGCCCAACAATAAGAAAGCTGCAATGATAACGGTTACCTGTCCCAGTTCTACTCCCAGGTTAAACATCAGCAAAGATTCTAAGTAGGCATTTTTAGGAAGGCCGAGGCTGGTTAATGCACTGGCAAAGCCCATACCATGTATAAGGCCAAATAAAAATACAATACCAATGCGGCTTGCTCTTAATTTATTGGAGAAAATATTTTCCAATGCCACGTACATGATGGATAAGGCAATAACCGGTTCTACAATATTGGTGGGTGGTTTAATTACGCCATACATGGCCAGGCCGAGTGTAATGGTATGCGCTACAGTAAAAGCAGTTGCCTGCCATAAGATGGGTTTTAATTTTGGGTTGAGTAAAAACAGGCTGAGTACAAATAAAATATGATCTACCCCCAGCGGCAGTATATGTGTGTAACCCAACTGCAGGTAAATGCCCAGTACTTCTGTTTTACTTAGTTTAGAGAGGCCCTCTACATCGTGTGCAAATAAATTTTGACTTACTAAAAAAAACATAATCAATACCCCCATTGCCTTGGGAATCATGTTCTGTTTGTTTTGGTTTAAAGCAATTTGTTTCAAGTTTTGCCTGTTGTGTTAAGTTGGTTAAAAGTTATGTGCTGCAATATCTACGAAGCCAATCTGCTGGTAGTTTTTATAATGGAATCCGTAAAATCAGTTATTTTAATATTGCTCAAACTAATAAAACCGGAACCAGCCCGGTTTTATTGTTTTTTGTTTTCTGGAAAGGGAAATACGTTTGTTTATTTTGCGCTAATAGCAGCTGCTCTTTTTAAAAGCTCAGGATTTTTGCTGCCGGTGCTTTCGGCTGTTTTTAAATAATCTTTTGCTTTGGCTATATCATTCTGGCTGTAAGCTATCCAGGCCAGTTCATTATTAACATCAATGTTTTTGGGGCGTATTGCATACTCGATCATGGCATATTTTTTTGCACTGTCCCATTGATTTGTTTTAATAAAACTCCTGCTCAGTTCCAGCGAAACAGCATGGCCACCTGAATTCGCATCTTTTATCAATTGCTTTTGTACTTCGTTATATTGATCCATAGCCTTTTTTGCATCGCCCATTTCGGCATACACATCTGCTTTTTGTTCTTGAAAAGAAGATTGCGGCATAATGGCGCTTGCAGAATCCAGCAAGGCAATAGCCCTTGTATAATTTTTCATTTTTGCTTCAACTTTTGCAAGTCCGGCCATGCTGGGTGCATAGCTGGGACGTGAGTATAAATTTTCTTCAAAAGTGCTTTTAGCTTCAGCCAGTTTACCGGTATTCAGGTACAGGTCGCCCAGTACATTCCTGCTCCAGCATTGTGGCTCGCTGCCCGGTAAACCGGCCTGCACAGCCAGTTTCATGGCAGCAATGGCACCATCATAATCGCCATAAATTTCACGTAAGTAACTGGCTCTTGAATATGCTTCCAGTGATGGTTTTAGCGCCTGCATTTTGTCCGAATTGGCGATGGCTTCTTCGTAATTGCCCAACTCTACATTCGCATCAACCAAAATACCATAAACATAGGCGTTGTTTGGGTTGATATTCTTTGCTTCTTCTGCAATTTTTTTAGCATCGGCAAACTGGTGCTGGCTCATTCTCAGCGAAGCTTTGTAAACCGTTGCTTCAAAATTTTTAGGCTCAATACTTAAAACGCCATTCAGAATTTTTTCAATGGCAGTGTAGTAGTAGTGATGCTCGCCGGTAATGCGCTGCTCGGTAATGAAAATGGTTGCCAGTTGCAGGCGTGTTTTTACGTCATCAGGACTTACATTCAGTTTAGCTTTTAATTCGGCTGTTTTTTCCTGTGTCTTCGTCCATTCGGCGGCAGTTGCAAGTTCGCCGTTGCGTGGCAGCAAATCGGGGATCTGCAAGGGATTTTGATCGTCAACGTATGCTTTTAGTTTTGCTTCGCTGCTGTTGCAGCTGTTTAAAGTTGTTAAAGAAGCAAAAATTAAAAAAGCAGCAAAAAATGTAACGAGGGTTAAAGTCTTTTTCATTTTGTGTAGTTTTTTAATCAGATACGAAAAAAGGAGAACCATGGTTCTCCTTTTTTAACATTATGTTTTAACTGCATTGCAGTTTGGTTGCCACGGATTACACAGATTAACACAGATTATTTGTGTTTTATGCGTAGCCTTAAAGCCTTACCGGGCAGGTTACTTACCACAGATTACCATATTAAACACTAATTTTTTTGTATTAATTCGTGCTAATCTGTGTAATCCGTGGCCAAACCTTAATTTGTTTTTACAATACCAATGGTGGTTGATTTTATACCATCAACATACAACCTGGCATAATAAGCACCTGATGCAAGGTTTGGTTTGCTAAATGGTACATAATATTCGCCTTTGGGCCTGCTGGTTTCTCTTATTTGCGCAATCCTTCTGCCTGCGGCATCAGTTATAATGATAGTTATATCTTTTGCATCCTGATCGAGCCTGTAATGGAAAGTTGTTGATGATTTAAAAGGACTGGGAAATGCAACAATCGCAATTGGATCAGGCGACAAACCTAAGTTACCACCATATACACTGCTTTTTGGTCCTGTGTATCCGGGTCCGTTAAATCCTCTCCACGGTGTTTGTACAAAAGGAAATGCAGGTTTAAACGTGGTATCGTTTTTACCAACACCTTCCTTAAAAGTAATGGTATTTACCAATTGAGCTGTAACAGGGCTTCCGGTTCCGGGATAATCATCGTACCATAAACCAATGGCTGCCAAAGCAACACCACCCACGGCCTGCAACTCAATAGTTGTTACATCATCTTCCAGTCGTCTTCCGTTAGGAAAACCATCCATGTTTGGTATATTTTGTAAAGCCGCACTTGCATTAAACCTTGGATCGGTTAAACCCAAAACTGCAGCTTGTACAATACCCAAAGAACTGAAGTCCGGACTGTTACGTGGCGTAACAGGTACAGCCATATTCAACCTTAAATAATCGCCCAGGGTTGGTAAAAAATTATTGATGAAAGGCTTACCGGCAGCAAGTGGATTTCCACCTTTGCCTGTTGCAAGCTGGTATGGGCGTAGGTTTGGAACACCTGTGTAAAATATAGGTAAAATATCTACTGCTCTCGGACTGTGGTTATCAGGTAATAAAATAGTACCAAAAATTGCATCATCCAAAGCAGTGCCGGCTACAGCAGGAGAACCTTTCAAAGGATATAAACCTGGTTTACCATTTCTAAAATCAAAAGCACCTAAAGAAGCTTTTTGAATTCTTAATTTAGCAAGGCCGGGTACAGCGCCGCCAAATTGAGAATCATCCATGTACAAAGCCAGTTCCGGATTTTGAAAGTATGGCACAAATTGTCCGTCAGCAGATGGAGAAGTTGCATTCCATTTGTCTTTATCGCCAATGGCAATAACAGCTTCATTGGTTAAAGGCATTCCCAATCTGGATACCTGCACCCATGCACCTGAAGTTGCTGGCTTTGCACCATCAGCATCTGCACTCAGCGTTGTTATAGCAGGCCTGCTTGCATTAGCGTAAACACCAATTACAAATTCCGGATCTAAAATACTGGTTGCCTGTGCAGTTGTTTTACCTGTTTTTTGTAAGGTAGAGATAGGAACTTCAATTGCAATGGTATGGCAATTGTATTTTGCCAGCCCGTCTCTTGCACCTGCAGTTCTAAATCCACCTGCATCAAATGCACCACCCAAATCAACAAAGAAAGGATCATCAATAGGGCCGCAGAAAACTTTTTCGCCTGTAGTGGCAGTAGCAATGGCTGCTGTCATTAAAGCATTATAATCTGTTGCACCTAAACCTACGCCACCTTCAATTGAGCGTGGGCCGATGTTTGGTG
>JBBQLS010000224.1:0-4150 GCA_038328115.1 Chitinophagales bacterium | reverse complement strand
ATGGCTACCATGAAACCTGTTGAATATAAATCAAGAGATGGATTAACCATTCATGGATACCTTACTTTACCAAAAGGTTACGAAGCAAAAAATTTGCCGGTGGTAATTAATCCGCATGGCGGTCCATGGGCAAGGGATGATTGGGGCTTTAATACTGAAGCACAAATGTTTGCCAACAGGGGTTATGCGGTTCTGCAAATGAATTTCAGAGGTTCAACAGGTTATGGAAAAGAATTTTGGTTGAAAAGCCAGAAGCAATGGGGCAAAACCATGCAGGATGATATTACAGATGGTGTGCAATGGCTGATAAAAGAAGGCATTGCCGATCCAAAACGAGTGGCTATTTACGGTGGAAGTTACGGCGGCTATGCAACACTGGCCGGTGTTACATTTACACCCGATTTGTACGCCTGTGCGGTTGATTATGTGGGTGTGGCAAACATGTTCACCTTTATGAAAACCATACCGCCTTATTGGGAACCCTACAAAGCCATGTTTTACGAAATGGTGGGCGACCCGGTGAAAGACAGTGCATTGCTGGCAGCAGCATCGCCGGTTTTACATGCAGGTAATATAAAAACACCGTTGTTTGTAGCGCAGGGTGCAAACGATCCACGTGTTAATAAAGCCGAAAGCGACCAGATGGTGGAAGCACTAAAGAAAAGGGGAGTAGCGGTTGATTATATGGTTAAAAATGATGAGGGCCACGGATTTCATAATGAAAATAACCGTTTGGATTTTTACAAAGCAATGGATAAATTCTTTGACAAATATCTTTCGGGTAAACCGGTTGAGCCTAAAAAACAATAGTTTTTTAGGCTCTTAAAAAGGTGACACCTTTTCGAAAAGGTGTCACCTTTGTGTTTAAACAAGATGCACTAAGAAATAATTTTTCTTTCCTTTTTGTACAAGAATATATTTGTTGTGAAGTAATAATGAACTGTCCACTTTTAATTCGATACTTTCTACCTTTTTGCGGTTAATACTTATGCCACCACCTTGCACCATTTTTCTGGCTTCGCCTTTGCTGGGGAAAATATTTGTTTCGGCAAGAAAGGAAACCACATCAATTGCCGTGTCTATTTTATCTTTTGAAAAATCAATTTTTTCAACACCTTCCATTCCTTCAAGGTCTGCTGCACTCAGGCTTTCAGCCGGGATGGTTTGGTTGGTAAATAATTTTTCAGTTGTTTCAATTGCTATGTTGTATTCATTTTCACCATGCACAAAAATGGTTACTTCTTTTGCCAACGTTTTTTGCAACACTCTTTTTGATGCATCTTTTTGCTGTTCGGCAATAAGATCCTTAATTGTTGTCTCATCTAAAAAAGTAAAAATTTTAATCCAGTTCTCAGCATCACTGTCATTGGTATTTAACCAAAACTGATAAAACTGGTAAGGAGTTGTCTTTTCAGGGTCTAACCAAATATTACCTTTCTCTGTTTTACCAAATTTGCCGCCATCGGCTTTTTTTATCAACGGGCAGGTAAAAGCAAATGCTTCGCCGCCACACTTTCTTCTTATCAGTTCGGTGCCGGTTACAATATTACCCCATTGATCGCTGCCACCCATTTGCAGTTTACAATTTTTGTTTTGGTACAGCCAGTAAAAATCATACCCCTGTACAAGCTGGTAGGTAAATTCTGTAAAACTCATACCCGCTTCTCCTTCCAGTCTTTTCTTCACACTGTCTTTCGCCATCATGTAATTAACGGTAATGTGCTTACCGGTTTCTCTTATAAAATCCAGGAACGAAACTGCTTTAAACCAATCGTAGTTGTTGGCCATTTCGGCCGCATTAGATTTGGTTTTATCAAAGTCTAAGAACTTTTCAAGTTGCGCTTTTACGCCTGCCACATTGAAATTTAAAACTTCTTCACTTAATAAATTCCTTTCTTCACTTTTACCACTTGGGTCGCCAACCATTCCGGTTGCACCGCCAACAAGCGCAATGGGTTTATGTCCGGCTTTTTGTAAGTGTACTAATAATATAATGGGTACCAGGCTTCCAATATGCAGGCTGTCGGCTGTGGGGTCAAAACCAATATAAGCCGTAGTCATTTCTTTTTCTAATTGTTCCTTTGTTCCGGGCATTATGTCCTGAATCATTCCTCTCCATTGTAATTCTGCTATTAATGGCTGCATTTTTTTCTATTAATTAAAATATTTTACGTGAGTTGTAATTTGGCAAAAATGCTTATAAATATTGATAAAAACATAAGTTTCTCACCTGGTAAAGTTTGTTTATCGAAAAAAAGAAAAGCCACAATCTGCAAAACCTGCTTATCGGCTTTTAGCGTATTTAGGCAGGCATCTTTTTTATTGCTGCAGGCGTATTTATTGGGTGTTTTATATTAGAGCAATAGTTGTATAAATAAAATGCCGCATGCGTATGTCAATTTGTATTATTAAGCTTAATTTTATATTAATATATAGACACAATTTACCAAGTATTTTTACGTTATTGTTTTATCTACCTATAAAAAATCAATAACCAACCTAAAGTTATTATGAGATTACATACCAAAATATGCCTTCTGCTGCTGTTAATTTTACCGGCAGCCGGGTTTTCTCAACTAAGAAAATATTCCAACGAATTTTTAAACATTGGCGCCGGTGCCCGTGGCCTGGCCATGGGTGGGGCACAGGTTGCATCTGCAAAAGATGCTACAGCGGGGTATTGGAATCCGGCGGGTTTAACCGGTATAAAAGAGCAAGCAAATGTTGGCCTGATGCACGCCGAATATTTCAGCGGCATTGCTAAGTTTGATTATTTATCAGCAGCTAAGCCTATACAGGATAATAAAAGAGCGCTTGGTATTTCTATTTTAAGATTTGCGGTGGATGATATACCCAACACATTATTTTTAGTAGAACCTGATGGAAGGGTTAACTATGATAATATACAAACCTTTTCTACCGCTGATTATGCTTTGCTGCTTTCGTTTGCACAAAAAATAAAGGAAACAGAAAAGAAGCAGATAAGCTTTGGGTTAAATGCAAAAGTCATTTACCGTAAAGTAGGCAAGTTTGCATCGGCCTGGGGTTTTGGGCTGGATGCAGGACTACAGATGCATGGCGAGAGGTGGAATTTTGGAGTGGTGGCCAGAGATATTACCACTACGTTCAACGCATGGTCGTTTACATTTACCGAAAAGGAAAAAGAAATTTTATACCTCACTAAAAACGATATCCCTGTAAAATCAACTGAACTTACAGCACCCCGCTTGATTATTGGCGGTGGATATAATTTTAATCTGGGTAAATCTTTAAACCTGATGCTGGAAGGAAATTTAGATGTAACCTTCGATGGCAAAAGAAATACCGTGTACAGCGGTAATACCATCAGCATTGATCCGCATATTGGTTTGGAGGCTTCTATAAAAGGTGTATTCTTTATCCGGGCGGGCATCACCAATTTTCAAAGGGGCACCCAGGATGGCGATACCACCAATAAAAAGAAAGTATGGATTTACCAGCCAAGTGCAGGCGCCGGTTTTAAAATCAAAAACATCATGATTGATTATGCTTTTACTAACCTTGCTAATCAATCTAACCCTTTATATACTAATGTATTTTCATTGCGTTTTAACATCGCAGGCAAAAAAGAAACTGAATAAAAATAATTTGCAACCAGTATGAAAAAAATTTTATTAGCATCGCTGATCCTTTTGCTGGCTTTTAACAGTAATGCACAGTTAAACAACAGTTGGATAGATTATAGCAAAACTTATTACAGGTTTAAGCTGGCAAATGATACTTTAACGCGTATTTATCAGCCCGTGCTGGCCGCCGCAGGCCTTGGCTCGGTACCTGCAGAAAATTTTCAGCTATGGCGCAATGGCAAACAGGTACGTATGTTTACATCTGTACCTTCCGGTATATTTGGCAGTGGCGATTTTCTGGAGTTTTGGGGCCAGATGAATGATGGAAAGCCAGACCTTCCGCTTTACCGCTTGGCTGATTACCAGATGTGCGATAAGTTTAGTTTAGAAACAGATACAGCAACTTATTTTCTAACGGTTAATCCTGTTACGGCAAGCAACCTTAGATACACAGCAACTGCCAACCCCACTGCAGGCAACAGTTTGCCTGCCGAACCCTATTTTATGCGCCGCATTGAGCAGCATTATCGCAACCAGATTAACAA
>JBBQLS010000223.1:0-4165 GCA_038328115.1 Chitinophagales bacterium | reverse complement strand
TACTACCAACCCGCCACAAAAACTTTGGCAAACTTGTAAACTTAATTTATTTGGTATTTGAAATTAGAAAATTGAAATTTGTTTTATGTGGCAGCAACAGATTAATGAAATTAAACAGGGTAATACCAAAACACTGGCCCGGTGCATTTCTTATATTGAGAATGAAGTGGCCGGTTACGAAGAACTGCTGCAGCAACTGCCATCTTCCCAAACACCCATCATTGGTATTACCGGGCCACCGGGTGCAGGTAAAAGCACACTGGTTGATGCTCTGATTGGATTATTGGTACAGGAAGGAAAATCAGTTGCTGTGATTTGCGTTGATCCTTCCTCACCATTTAATTTAGGCGCTTTACTTGGCGACAGAATCAGAATGAGCGAATGGTATAATAATCCAAACGTTTTTATACGTTCGCTGGCAACACGTGGTTCGTTGGGTGGTTTACATCCAAAAATTATTGAAATAAGCGACCTGATAAAAACGGCGGGTTTTGATTATGTTATTGTTGAAACTGTTGGTGTTGGTCAAAGTGAAATTGAAATTGCCGGTCTTGCAGATGTTACCATTGTGGTAGTAGTACCCGAAGCAGGTGATGAGGTACAAACTATGAAAGCCGGGCTGATGGAGATTGCCGATGTTTTTGTTGTAAATAAAGCCGATCGGCCTGATGCCGATATTTTTGTAAAGAATTTACGCTTGATGCTTGCTCCTGCTTTTCACAATCATACCATACCGGTGCCTGTAATTAAAACCATTGCTTCGCAAAAAGCAGGTATAGCCGAGTTGTTGAAAACAATAACAGATGCTTTTAATATTGAAAAAGGAAAAGACAAAAGATTGTGGCTGTTGGCAGAAAAGGCTTTTTATTTAATACAGCAAAAGAGAATGATGCAAATAGATAAGGCGGTACTAAAACAAAAAATTGAGGACGCCGGAACGGATTTTAATCTATATACTTTTATTAAAAATTATTATTAATTTCCGTTTGGTTATTGCAAATTGCCTATTGCTCATTGCCCACTGCTTCCTCTTCCTCAAACTTTTTATTTCCTTTCCACCAGCGGTAGCCTATAAAGCCTACAATGGCAAATGGTGTAAACATTAAATACAGTATGCCGGAGTTTAATCCCTGGGCCGGTTTTTCGCCTAGTTGCAGTGCTGTCTTGGTACAAACTGCACATTGAGCCCGCAATGCTGTAGAAATAAGCAATGAGAAAAAAACTAAAATCAATATGTTTACGATATGTTTCATCTGATGCTGTAAAGGTACTGCTACATACCGGTTGGAAAACATCTGTTTAACAGAAATTAACGAATTTATTTTCAAAAAAACTGAATAAGCCCTTATTTTGCAGCAAATAAAAATGATCTATGTTGAAAAGATTTGTACCTTTTTTAATTTGTTTAACCTTTTTTTCATCTGCTAATGCGCAAAGAAAGAATGCCCGGCAATTTTACAAAACCGGTATAGCTTTTAAACAGGTTAATAACTTTAGCGAAGCACTCAATTCGTTTGCTAAAGCAGTTTCGCTTGATAAAAAATATGATTCTGCCTATGTGGAAATGGGAAACCTGTATAATGCTGGTGGTAATATAGACCTGGCTATTACGAATTATAAGCAAGGCCTGGCCCTTAACCCGGATTATACTGATGCATTAATTGGTATGGGTAAAATTTGCCGGGATGCAACAAAAAATTATGACTCAGCAATTATTTATTACAATGCTGCTGAAAAGCTTGATAAAACCAACAAAGAGACCTACTACGCCATTGCCTGGATATACAATGCAAAGAAGGAACACGAAAAAGCAATTCCCTACGCTATTAAATCACTTGAAATAGACAATACGTACAAACCTGCTTATGGCGAACTGGGGTGGGCTTACCGGTCCACAAAAAAATATGCAGAGTGTATTGAACAGCTTAAAAAGAACCTGGCAGTTTCTGTAGTTGATGTTGCGCTGCTCTATTCGGGTTATTGCTATATTGAGTTAGAAAACAAGGACGGAGCCATGCAGCAATATGAAGCCTTACTTAAGATTAATGAAAGGATGGCTGGTGCCTTGAAGAAGAAGATTGACGCCATGCCGGCCGGCAATTGATTATGGCTTTATTTCTGAAATAATCGCCTTGTTGTGAAATATTTCCTGGTCAAACAATTTAGGCTCGGTAACAAAAGCTTTCAGCTCTCCCTTTATAATGGTTGCAGACAGCAGGTCATCTGCCCGATAAACCACCGGTGTTTGAGCAGCCAGCAATTTTTTAGCTCCTTCTAATGTAACTGCATATGCGTGGGTACAATCATGAAATCCTGCTTTTTTTAAATGTCTGCTAAATGGTTTTGGCAAAAGATTGGCTACCATTTTATAGCTCCAGGCCATCAGGCCAACTACACTAAGTATTTTATAAAAAAACTGTTTTGTCTTTAGCACTGTGGTTACTTTTTCGTGTTTTAAGTATCCCAGATAAACCAGCTCCCAGTCTGCAGGTAACTCTTTCAGGGAAGCGGGTAATTGATCCATGTATTCAACATTGGGTAACACATCATCCTCCAGTATCAATACTTTTTCCCAGTTATTTTTCAGCATTTCTTCATAAATCATTCTATGCGATAAAGAACAGGCAATCTCACCCAGGTTTAAAGCCTTTCCCTGCCGCTGTAATTTTTTTGCTTGCTTCTCATCATAAGTTCCGTCTGTTTTTACCTGCTCATAATCCAGACTGAGTTTATCCGCACCCCAAAAAAAATCATAGGTTAACCCAGCCAGACTTTGCTTCAGCCTTTGATGCCTGTCGGTAAAACGAGGTACCGAAACAACCAGTATTTTATCAAAAAACTGCTGCAAAAACTTATACGCTTCCGATGGCATTTCTAAATCGTTTTATTTTTTATGGGTAAAATTACTATTTTAAAACTGCGTTATTCAATATCTTGCACGCAGGGCTGAAAGAAAAAAGAATCTTAAAAGCTGATTTATATTTCCGGATCATGAACAAACCTTTTATCTCTATCTGTATTCCAACTTACAAAAGGGCGGATCTGCTTAAAAAATTGCTGGAGTCTATACGCATTCAAACCTTTACTGATTTTGAAATACTGATCAATGATAATAGCCCCGATGATTCTGTAAAAGATCTTGCCGCAACATACACCGGATTATGGCACATTGCATATCAGAAAAATGAGCCTGCAATTTCTGCCACAGAAAACTGCAATAAAGTTATTAGTCGTGCAAATGCCGGCTGGATAAAAATAATGCATGATGATGACTGGTTTGCTGCCAATGATGCGCTTGAGCAATTTGCCAATGCTGCAAAAAACAGTGGGAAAGATTTTATTTTTTGTGCAAGCAACCAGGTTTACCTGGAAACAGGGAAAATTGAGCCGGAATACCTTAGCGGTGAAAGAAAGCAAATGCTTGATGATTCCATCCTGAGCCTGATTTATCTGAATACAATCGGGCATCCCAGCGTGATTATGCATAAAAAAGATAACAGCCTTGTATATGACAGGCAGTTTAACTGGGTATTGGATATTGATTTTTATGTAAGGTATTTGCATAAGCATGATGGCTATCATTACATTCCGCAAACGCTGGTAAACATCGGCAAGGGCTCTGGTCAGGAGTCTTATAAATACTATAAAAACATAAAAGTAGAAATACCCGAATATTTTACACTGCTTACAAAATACGAAAGCAATTTGCTGTTAAAGAATCAGTATGTTTTTCATATGGTCTGGAATATGCTGATGCGTTTCAGAATAAAATCCGTTGATGATATATGGAAAACAGGGTACGAAGGACGATTGCCTGATAAGATTGAGGAGATCATACAATATCAAAAAACAATTCCACGCATAATTTTGAAACAACCCCGTTGGTCAAAAAGATTTAAGAAAAAATGCTACAGCAAATTAACTACGGTTTAAACAGGTAGAAAGCTCCCTGATCGGCCTGTTCTTTTTTGTTATTTTCCAGTGTTATTTTTTTAAAGTTTTCAATATCGGCATGTGAATAGCCTGAAGCTTCTTTATTTACCGAATAGGAAGCAGCATCGGGTAATGCTATATCTTTTGCATACTGGTCGCTGCCAATAAGACTCATATAATTACCATCAAATACTGTCTTACGCAACTCAAAGCCAGCCTGTGTTGCAAGGAG
>JBBQLS010000222.1:0-4172 GCA_038328115.1 Chitinophagales bacterium | reverse complement strand
GAAGATCTTGGTTCTGTTAAACTTACCCTGCAGAAGTTTTACCGCATTAATGGCGGAGCTACCCAGTTAAAGGGTGTAATTCCGGATATTGTGGTGCCTGACAGATACGAAAATTTAAAATTCAGGGAAAAAGATAACAGCTCTGCACTGCCATGGGATGAAATTCAGAAATCTGATTACAAACCATGGACAAGCACCATCAGCAATGATGTTGTAGTTAAATACAGCGATGCAGAGATTGCAAAAAACGCCACTTTCAATAAAATAAAAGAAAATGCTGCATGGCTTGAAAAATACAGTGATAAATCCTATCCATTGAATTTAAGTAAGTACCGCGAAGAACAGAAGCTGGCAAAAGCCAAACAGAAGGAATTGGAAGACCTGTATAAACTGAATAAGGAATTAAGTGTGAAAAATATTCAGGTTGATCTGAAAACTATTAATGCTGCAAAAGAAAAGGTAGATAAAAATACAGCCTGGTTAAAAAGAGTGAGTGGTGATATTTATATTGATGAAACCGTGAGGGTGATGAATAATATGATTAACCAAAGCGCTACTGCAAAAGTGAATCAACAACAAACAAATAAAGAGAATTAAAAATAAAAAGTTGAAATTAAAAAATGCCGTTGCGGTTTATGCAACGGCATTTTTGTTTTGTGGATGGATTGCTTAGAGGTATCTTTCTTCTATTACATTTTTATGATGGTAAAAATGGCCCAGCGTAATAAAACCAAAACTGGCCGTAGTAGCGGGGTTGTTGTTGGATATGCCTGAGGCAGCAAGTGCTTCAGTGGTAAAGCTATTGTACAGTAATTCTGTAGAGCTGCGAACGGCTAAAAATTCATCAACCAGGTTTTGCCAGCTGCGTTCATTGGCATTTGAATTTGCTGCGTAAGTATTTTCATCAAAACCGGGCAGCGAAGCAGTTTCTCCACGGGCAATGGCCAAAGCACGGTAATTGAAAATACGTTCGGTATCGGTCATGTGCAGCAATAATTCTTTTAAGGTCCATTTGCCGGGTTCGTAGGCATGCATAGATTTTTCTTCTGTTATTGAATTGAGCAATTCTTTTATAACCGGTAACTGGTTTTTAAAACCTGTTGCAAGGTCTTCATCGGGCACCAGGTCAACATATTTTTTAAAATAGGGAGGGTAGGTGGTTGGGGAAGGTTTTGGCATGGCTGATTTGTTTTTGAGGGGTAAAATTACAAATCTTTATTTTAAGGGGAGGATGATTTGCTTTAATAATGGTATGATTCGGTATTGGTTGAGTGCAAGACACTGGCAATAAAGCTACTTGCGGTGGTAAAGGGGAGTTAAAAACTTCTAACCATCTCGTCCTCGTCAGAGACGAGGACGAGATGAAGACTTGAACCGAGATGGAGGATTTGCATGTAAAATATGATGAAGACCTGCTTTTGCAAATATTATTATTATGGGTACATTGAATATTCTTTTTAAAAAATATCTTTGATACTTTCTCAAGGTTAAAAGTTAGTTTCAGTCCTGTAATTATATCTTCACAAAAAACTCAAAGCACGATGAAATTATTATTTATTGCAAACGTATTGATATGCTTTCTTATTTCATGTAAAACGAGTGCAGATAAACAAAATCTGCAGGCAGAAAAAAACACATCCAATTCAAAAGAAGTGTATCATGCAGTTGAAACCGGCGATGTAAGTAAACTTGATAATTTTATTGCCCCCGATGCGGTAGATCACTCTGGCGCAACGGAGATTAAAGGCAGAGACAGCATAAAAGCAATGTTAGGGAATATACATAATCATTTTAAAGGTATTAAAATCGAGATCCTGTCGAGGGCCACGAGTGATGACGGCACTTATAACTATGACATGGTGAAATTTACGGGTACTACTACTGATGACTCAATGGGAGTACCACCCAATACAAAAATGGAATCAATAGAGGTATATGTAGTAAGAATCAAGGATGGAATGAATTTGGAGCACTGGCGCTTTATTGATAATCGAGATGCCATACATATGATGCAGGCCGAAAAGAATAATAGTAGCAACAGCACTAAAAAATAGTTTAGCATATTTCTGTATCTTTTACATGGTGCCTGAGAAAGTTAGTTGCCTCACCAGCGTAGGTGTGGCAAAAACTTAAGCCAGTTGGAGAAAAACATCCTTACCCTATTTCTGTTTCCACTAACTGAGGCTGTGAGTTTCGATTTGTGAAGACACGAGGCGAAGATTTTGCTCATCAAAGCTCAATAATAACCTTTATGGCTTTTTCCTTCGCAGCATTGCCAAAAATTTCATACGCATGCATTATATCATTTAATTTAAAATGATGGGTTATTAATTTTGCAGGTTCAATTTTTCCCGATGAAACTGTTTTTAGCAACATCGGCGTTGTATTTGTGTTTACCAGCCCTGTTGTTATGGTGATGTTTTTGATCCACAGGTCCTGTATCTGTAACTCAACAGGTTTGCCATGTACACCTACGTTTGCAATATGACCGCCCGGGCGTACAATATGCTGGCAAATATCAAAAGTAGCAGGCATACCAACGGCTTCAACAGCTACATCTACGCCGTCTTTAGTTTCGGCCAATATTCTTTTAACGGCATCTTCTGTTGCAGAATTTATGGTGTCGGTAGCGCCAAGTGTTTTAGCCATTTTTAAACGGTTTTCATCCAGGTCTATCATATATATTTTAGCAGGTGAATAAAACAAGGCTGTAAGTAAAACAGACATGCCTATTGGTCCGGCACCAACAATGGCAACAGTATCGCCTGGTTTTATGCAACCGTTCAAAACGCCAATTTCGTGACCGGTAGGTAAAATATCGCTTAGCATTACCAGGGCATCTTCGTCTGCCCCGGCAGGCACCGGATGGAGGCTGTTATCAGCATGTGGTATCCTCACATACTCTGCCTGTGTACCATTAATAAGGTTGCCCAGTATCCAGCCTCCGTCTTCGCAATGAGCGTACATTTGTTTTTTACAATATTCGCAAGTTCCGTCGGATGTAATGCAGGAAATAATTACATGGTCGCCCTTTTTAAAATTTCTTACACCAATGCCCACTTCTTCAACAATACCTACCCCTTCGTGCCCCAGTGTTGTGCCCGGTTTTACAGATGGGATTTTGCCATGCAGAATGCCAAGATCGGTTCCGCAAATAGTTGTTTTTAATATTTTAATTAAAGCATCCGTTGGTTTTTCAATACCAGGCTTCGGGATTTCTTTCCACGCTATTTTTCCCGGCCCATCATATACAAGACCTTTCATGGTTTTGTTATCTTTAAGGGCAATGTTACCCGGCTTAATTTCTTCTTTAAAAGGAATAATTGTATCTGACATGATCTTAGTTTTTAATTATCAGCAAATTACCAGTTTTGCAAGCTGATTGTTTTAACTACAATCAGCCATAAATATGACATGCATCATTAAAAGCAAAACATACCTGCGGCGGCAAGGGCTGGCCTATATTATTTGTAGCTGGTAAAAACACGAAGGGGAGTATGAATATTTAAGCTCTTTTATATACATAGGGACAAGTGGGACTGTGGGGACTTGAGGTGAACGCATGCAGCAGGGTTGAAGGCAAACACTATAAGGTCATCCTTGCTGTGATGGCTTTGCTGCAGACCTTATAGGTTTTAAGCATGGCTGCCGTTGCAATTTGTGTTTTGGTTCGGTAACTCCCCGATGCAATGCCGAAATGATCGGCACAGGTTGAGTTAGAATTAAAACGGGCATCCAGTAACCCCGTTATCTTTACGGTTATGATTTAATGTTTTGGGGAGCGAAGACTGGCGCCAGTGGGGAACTGACTTATGCAGGTGAATTTTGAGCAAGAGGTGACACCTTTTTAAAAGGTGTCACCTCTGTGGTTTAGCTCCTCAATTTTTGTACCCTTGCAGTAATGGTTTGCTTTTCGTATTCGTACAGCAGTTCGTACACTTCTGGTTTGCCCTGGGCTAATGCCATTTGCTGCTGCTGCCTGAAAAGATCGATATGCTTACTTAGCTTTTTATCGTCCATCGTTTTTAGCTGTTCAATAAAATTGTCAGCATTTTGTAATGCTTCTTTTAGTTTGGGGTTTGTTGCTTTCATACGCTTTCTACTATTTTAATTTCATCATCCGTTAAACTATATAGTGTGTAAACCTTTTCATTTATTTTATTATCGGTGTA
>JBBQLS010000221.1:0-4227 GCA_038328115.1 Chitinophagales bacterium | reverse complement strand
GTTGCCTCGGTTGTTATTAGAAGCATAAATATCATTGCCTCTGCCATTGTCTCTTTGATCTCTTTGATCTTTTTGACCGTACTGTGCAAATGCTGTACTCAGCATTGCGGTAGCAAATAATAAAGTAAAAATTTTTTCATGATCATAAAATTTAATTGTTATCAATGTATATAAGACGGAGCATGATAACTTTTGTTTACAAAAGTTATGTTAAAGGCTTTTCTTTAATAATGCCACCGTTTATAAAAATTTATGTTTCATTTCGTTTATTGTTTTTAAATTGTAGGCTTAACTCCTTAAACAATTTGTATGAAAAAAATCTTTTTTGCATTAATGCTGATGATTATTACTGTATTTGCTGCCTGTACAAAAAAAGCAAGCCCGGCTAAAGTTGTACAAACAACCTACACTGTTGATATATTACCATTAGTTCAGGCTAAGTGTACCCCTTGTCACCTGCCAACTAAAGGGGGCAACAAAGCCAATTTTGAAAATTATGAATCAGCAAAAAAATATGGGGCAGAAATGCTTGACAGGGTTATGATTGCTCCGGGGCAAAGAGGATTTATGCCTTTTAAACACGATAAATTAGCCGATACAGAAATTGCCCTCATTAAAAAATGGATTGACCAGGGACTATTGGAGAAGTAAGGTATTTACAATGTCTTAAAATAAGACGTTAATTCAGTATTAACGTCTTATTATTTTATAAATAATTTGCAATTTTTATTATAACGATTTTATCCTTGGGTCGACAACTCTGTACAACACATCTGCAAATAAATTGATGATGATAAAAATGCAGGCACTCAATAAAACCGATCCCATCACAACCGGGTAATCTAATTTTTCAAGGGCATCCACAGTAATTTTTCCAATTCCACTCCACCCAAAAATATATTCCACAAAGAAGGCACCTGCAAGTAATTCGGCAAACCAACCGGTAATGGCTGTTATTACCGGGTTTAACGCATTACGCAAAGCATGTTTAAAAATGATGGCATTTTTTCCCAGTCCTTTTGCATACGCTGTGCGAATATAATCCTGGCCCAGCACATCAAGCATAGAGCTTCTGGTTAATTGTGTAATGATGGCCAGCGGCCTGATGCCCAGTGTAAATGCAGGAAGGATAAGGTTTTTAAGACTTAAATATTTTTCGCCAGTTACTTCATCAATATCAAACCAGCTACCGGTTAAATTCAGACCGGTAAACTGATGCAGAACAATACCAAAAAAATAGGCAATAATAATGGCCATAAAAAAAGAAGGTGCTGATATACCGGCAATACTTGAAAAAACAGCTGTAGTATCCATCCAGGTTCCTTTTTTAACCGCTGCAACTACTCCTAAAAAAATACCAATGATGGTGGCAAATAACATAGCAGCAATTGCCAGAATTAATGTACCTGGCAATGCTTCCATCAATACTTTACCTACCTCTTTTTTTGTTTGATAACTTTTGCGCAGGTATGGTATTTTGATGCCGAATTTTATATCGCCGCCAATAAAGAATCCTTTTAGTTGCTTTTTTTCAATATCAGCTTTGCTGTGAAAGCATAACGGTGAAACATCGTTCACATATAAAACAAACTGTTTCCATTTTGGCTGATCAAGGTAAAGATCGCTGCGGATATTGTCCATTGTTTTTTTATCACCGGTTTGCCCTACTATCATTCGTGCCGGATCGCCAAAACCCTGGAACATAATAAAGACCAGTACCACCACTCCCATGAGCACAAGCAAAGAATAAAATATTTTTTTTAGCATGTACGGCAAAGGATCATATTTAATATTGAATAGGTAATGCCTGATATTGAATGGAGAATATTTTTATTCCATTGTTTTAAAAAAATCAAGCGCAGCCCACTTATTTTTTACAACTGGGCCATTCATTAAAAACAACGTTGGGTTTACCCTGGCGGCTGTTTTAATAGCTGTTGCATCGCAGCTTAAAATTAAAATTGATTTATCTTTTATTAACTCCGCTGCCTTTTTAGGGTCAGCTGTTACTAAGTAAACCGGCACCAGATTTTTTGCATGTAACATTTTAAAGTCGCTGATCCAGCTAATATCTTTATCTGCAAAATCTTTCGCAAATAACAAATAGTATTCGCCTTGCTTAGAGAGGACAGCTTCAGTAGTATCAGCTTCAGAAGCCGTTTTCAAAATAAAATCATTGATTAGTGCCACATTATTTTTTCCCTTTTCAACCAATACCTGTTTTCTGTCAACAAATTCCCAGGTACTATCTGGCAAAGCACTTACTGCAAACTCTTTACGCTCACCATTCTTTTTATAAATAAACTTGTAATCAAATTTATCGGGTACAGCATCTTTTGGCATTTTTCGCAGCTCCAGAATATTATTCCCTATTTTAAAGGGAAGACAATCTTTTACCGGCAAATGTTTTAACACGTACCATTGCAGGCCTAAAACAGCCACAAACGCAATAACAAACAAACTGCCGTTGACTGTATTTGAAAAAAGGGGATTGATATATTTTCTGCCGAACAAAATAAGCAACACCAACACTAAAAGCACAATATCTTTAGTAAATGTTTGAATGGGTGTAAGCGGAATACAATCGCCAAAGCAGCCACAGGCCCTTATCTTACCACTAAACAAAACATAGCTGGTGAGAAATGTGAAGAACAGCATTAACAAAAGCAGCAGCCAGCTAACCATATTTTTTCTCCAGCCTAGCAACAATGCAACACCCAAAACAACTTCCATTGTAATCATAAAAATTGAAAAAATCAACGCCTGGGCATTCAGCCAACTCATTAATGATGGCATAATACCTGCATTAGTCCAGGCTTCAAAAAACTCCTGCATTTTATAAGCAAGGCCTAATGGGTCAATGGCTTTTACCAACCCAGAAAAAATAAATAAAATACCAACTAAAACCCTTGCTATGTTTACTGCCGTCTTCATAAGTGCTATATAATTTATTTCTGTTTATGATTCAGGCCGCTTAAAGCGTCCCGATTCTTAGTGTTTTTTGTCGTCAATTAAAATAAGGCCGAACACGGCGTAGTTGATAATATCGAAAAAGTTGGCATCAATCCCTTCGCTGATGATCGTCTTTCCCCTGTTGATCAATATCTGTTTAATGCGCAGGATTTTTGCCAGTATCAGGTCAACAAAACTTTCCTGGTTCATTTCACGCCAGGCTTCGCCGTAGTCGTGATTTTTATCCTGCATTAGTTTCTTTGCAATCGCAACCTTTTCCTTATACAGTTGCTCTACGGTTTCATAAGGCAGGTCTTCCAGTTCATCATCATTAATATCAAGCTGTATTAAACCAATAATACCATAATTCAATATTCCTTTGAATTCACTCACAATATCATCATCAATTTTTTGCGTACCGTTTTCCTGTATAGTGCGTATGCGTTTTGCTTTTATGTAAATCTGATCTGCCACAGAGATGGTTCTGTACACCCGCCAGGAGGTGCCGTAATCCTTTGTTTTTTGTAAGAAAATAGTTTTGCTGCTTTCAATTGCCTGGTCGTATTGCTGGTTCGTATTCATCTGTTTCTTTTATTGATTTTGGCCACATGGAATTCGCCAGTAATTTTTCCGTTTTACTATCAACGCTTCCATGGCTCATTTCATGTATCAATTTGTAACTTGTGCGATATTTTATCAAAAATAATTGAAAAAGATTTGATGAACAGCATAAACTGTAACGGAAAGCTTTTAAGCCTGGCTGAGCCAGTAGTGATGGGTATTATAAACGCTACCCCCGATTCATTTTACGAAGGCCATTTAAACATACCTGCCAACGATGTAATTGCCCTTGCCGGTAAAATGATAGCAGATGGTGCAGCCATACTTGATATTGGCGGATTGAGCACCAGGCCGGGAAGTCAACCAATTTCTGTTCAGGAAGAAACTGACAGAGTTTTGCCTGTAATTGAGCGCATTCACGCAGTTTATCCTGAAACAATCATATCCATTGATACCTATAATAGTATTGTGGCAAAAGCCGCCGTAAAAACTGGTGCTTCAATTATCAACGATATCAGTGGCGGCAATTTAGATTTGGATATGATACCTACCGCAGCAGCCCTGGGTGTTCCATATGTATGTATGCACATGAAGGGCACGCCTGCAACCATGCAGCAGGAAACCGTTTATAAAAATGTTGTAAAGGAAGTGCTTGATTTTTTTATTACTAAAATTGATACCTGTAATAAAGCCGGCATTAAAGATGTAATTATT
>JBBQLS010000220.1:0-4299 GCA_038328115.1 Chitinophagales bacterium | reverse complement strand
TACAGCATTTTTAAAACAGCAAGAAAAGTAAATGATTATTTAAAGGCCGAAGGAATTAATATTTTGCACACGCATTTGTTTCATGCAGATTTAATGGCAGCAGTATTAAAGACTTTTTTCAATAAAAAAGTGCGGACTATTTCAACAAAGCATGGCTACCAGGAAAAAGTACTTCAGCAATACGACCCGGTAAATTATAAAAAACCGAATAATCTCTATTATCATATTACCAGGTACATCCTGCGAAAAATTGATATCAATGTCGCTGTATCCAAAGCAATGGCCGATCTTTATTTTAACCTCGGTATTAGTAACACTCATTTTCCTTATATCCATCACGGAATTACTTTTAGTGAGTTTGATAAACCCGAGGCGAACTCAACTTATCGGAAGGCTCCCCAGCAGTTAATTACAGTGGGTAGAATTGAAGTGATAAAGGGACATCATTTTTTAATTGATGCTATGCCTGCGATATTGCAGGAGTTCCCTCAGGTTAAATTATTGGTGCTTGGCAAAGGCACAGAAAAAAAGAATTGCGAAGATCAGGTTAAAGAAGCAGGCTTGCAGCATCATGTGGAATTTATGGGATTTGTACAGCAGCCGTATCAATACATCAGCCATTCAGATATTGTAATTCAACCTTCTTTTTTTGAATCTTTTGGATTGGTGTTTATTGAAGGACTGGCGTTAAAAACGCCCATTATTGCTTTTGATGTGCCCGCAGGTAATGAAATTCTCGAAAATAATAAGACAGCATTGCTGGTAAATAAAGGCGACAGCAAGGCTTTGGCAGAAAAAATTATTTATTTGCTTAAAAATCCTGACGTTGCAAAGCAGATTGCGGAAAATGCTTACGAGAAATATAAAAATGAATTTACCACAGAAGCTATGGTGAAGAAAATGGCAGCCTGGTATAAAAGCCTTTCTTTATAATTTTTTGCCCACCGCATGCCAGAAAGCCGATTTTTCGCCAAACCTGATTTCCGTTAATCCGGCATCCCTCATCATGGCTTCAATTTCTGGTTTTAAAAAGCGCTGCTCCAGCTTTGTGCCAAACCTATCAAGGCAATCGTTTCTAAGATTATAAAACGGTTTATTGTAATAGGGCTCCAAAGGAATTTTTTTGGCAAGATTATGTAAATTGATTTTATGCAGTAAACCCGCAAATCTCGACAAGGGCCAATAAATTAACACAGCCAGCATATCGCAGGTAAATCTTTTAATACCCTGGGGCATCCTGGATATAATTTTTCGCAGCCCATCCGACAGGTAAAAAATCGTTTTAAAAATTATTCCCCGGTTATCAAAACGATAATAGAGATACACGTAAAAATGCCCACCCCTTTTTATTTTCTTTACGCAAGTGATCAATGCTTTTTTTGTATCAGGGATATGATGTAAAACACCGATGCTCATCCCGAAATCAAATGTTTCATCATCCCAGGGGATGGTATCTACGCTTGCTTTGGTAATGCGTACATTATTTTTTTGCCCCAACATTTTATCTGCAGCAAATACGGCATCACTTGGGTCAATGGCTTCAATAAATGCAGCCTTATCAACAAAATAATCAGTCCAGCGGCCGCTGCCACAGCCAATATCAATCATGTAAGTATTTTTATTTACAATAGTTTCATCTATTATATCAAAATACTCTTTACGCAGTTCCTTCACACTCTCATCGCTGTGTACAGCAAATTTTTTCCACTCTTCACCAAAATCATTAACCACGTCAGCGTCCATATTTTCATTGCCGTCAAGTTTGGTAAAAACTTCAATTGGTTTATTTGATGCCTGTATAGTTTGCAGCGAAGGTTTGTTATATGGGGTCATACTTTTTTCGTTGTTAAAAATAATTTTAGCGTACACCGCCGGTTAAATACTGCCACCATGTTGGTTGATAATACATTTTTCCTTTTTCTGTGTGGTTGGTTGTTTTGTAATTACCGGCAATTATATCAGCCAATATTTCCTTTAATGCAACAATGCCAACAGCTACCTGCAAAATTGGGTAGGTTGTAAAATTATCCTGTTTTTCAGGTTTAATAAATACCTGCTTAATAACAGCGCCTGTGTCAACCCCTGCATCAATTACATGGATAGTGGTACCAAAGTTTTCAATATCATTATTATACAAAGCCCAGTAGCCTCCGTGGCTTCCGCGGTACCAGGGAGTAATGCCCACATGCATGTTTATAAAAATTGCGTTGGTACTTTGCAATATTTTTTTACTGATGATACGGGTGCCATTTACTACAATAATATCCGGCTGCAACTGCTGTATTGTATTTAAGCACCCCTCGTCATTTACAGAATTTACCCTGTATGTGCTGCTGCTGCTGTTGAAATCAGTATTGCTTAACCGATATTGATTTATGAGAAATGCTTTTCGTTTTTTAGATTTTATTCTTAAAAAAGGAACAATAAACACCGAAAATAAAACCTGGCCTGCAACAGGAAGAATACCAATTTTTTTAATCCTTTTTTTTGCCAGTTCTTTCTTACTGACTGGTTGTTCAAGAATAACTGCGTCAAACGCCGAGGTTTCTTCCAATGCATTATACACCCAGCGGGATGATTCACAGTCGGAAGCCAGGAAGATGATTTTTTTTTGTTGCATGTAAATCTCAATACGTAAGAAAAGAACCGGAAAATGTAAATTAATGAAACAGATTTAAAAACCTGCAACCTCTTTCATGGTAAGACTGGCAAAGCCGTATTTTGAATGCAGGAACTGGTAGTGCTTTAGTAAGGTAGTAAGGTTTTCCATATTCTCTTTGATATTAATTCCAAAGTTATGTGGATGCCACCACAAATGATAGAGCTCATTACTCTTTGCGGCATAAGTCATTTCATTCATGATTCTTTTTAACTTCAGTTTTTCGAGCCAGGCTAAATTTTTATTGTATGGTTTTAAGAAGCGGCTGGCCGGTACATTAACGGGTAGGCCAGTATTTTTTGTTACAGCAAAAGTATTGTATCCCGAAACCGGGAAATAACTATCCAGCAGGCGGCAAAGCCGTATAAAAGGAACTTCTGCCGAATATTTCCGTGGCTTATATATCCACGATTCGGGGTTGCCGCGGTACACTTTTATACCGTTTTCTGCTAAAACCTGTAAATAATGCTCATTGATCTGGTTACGCGGAAAAACCAGGCTGCATAGTTCTGTATTTTTTTCTTTCGCAATATTTACAGCGGCTTTAATATCAGCATCAAATTCTTCTGCCGATTGTCCTTCTTCCAGGCAAAAATAATGGCTGAATGTATGTGTGGCAATTTCGTGCGGACTTTGTTTAATCATCTCAAAAAGGCCGTACCCAAAATGATAAGGATCATCCTTTTCATCGTTACCAATGGTTGCAAACTCTTTTAAGTAAACATTATATTCTGGATTTGAATAGCCAGGTTTTTTATCGGGGATAAAGCATCTCAGTGCTTCCTTATTTTCAGCAAATAAAAATCCCACTATGGCAAAGGTTGCTTTTATATCATAATTTTTAAATGCAGCCAGCAATGCAGGAATTACTTCTTTTACACCTGTTATATGAGTCCCGTATTTCTTTTTGGTTGTAACATCCCATACGCCCCATAACAATTCAAAGTCAATCGAAATCACTAATGCGCCCCTATTATCAATATCGTTACTCATGCAATAAAAAAATATTAAATGCTGGTAAAGTTAGCTGATTTAGCCCAAACAGGTTGAATATACAGTCTAAAACATGAAATAAGCTGCTGCAACAATTAAAACTTCGTGTTCGAAAAACTATGCAGGCTTCTTTTCTTTATCTGTATAGACGGTGTATAAACTAACCAGGGTAAAAAAGTAAAATGGAAGTAAAATTATTTTATACCGGGCCATGGTTCCAAAATTAAAAGTGGTAAAACCAATTATAAGGGCAAAAAGAATAGCCATGGTAAAAGAAATCAAAACAAAAGGTTTTGCAAATATTTCCCCGAAAAAACCCCAAAATTTAAGTTTAATTATAACATACAGCGTACATAAAAAAAGCAGCAAAGACTCGAGAGCACTAAATAAAATAAATATTTTACGGCTTTCCCAAATAAAGGGCCTGAAAAGGCACGTAAAAACAGCAATAGGAGCATGTACTATAAGGCCCGAAAGTGATCCCTCTATCTCTTCTGATTTAACATTTCCCCTGCTTCGTTCATCTTCATTCTGTACAGCGTCATAATTTTTTTGATAAGTATCTACCTGAACCTTGGATTCATCGGCCAGTTGCTGTAATTGCTCGGTAAAATTTGAAAAAAAGGCCACTATGAGTACAGCCGTTA
>JBBQLS010000219.1:0-4314 GCA_038328115.1 Chitinophagales bacterium | reverse complement strand
CTGCTCCTGCATAAAATTATACAGGCTGTCGTTTTTAAACCCAAAGCTATCCCGCAGACTTTTGTAACCTGCATATTCATCAAACAATAAAAAATAAACGTTGGGCTTTGTTTTCACTTTAGCCTGATCGAAGATTACAGAGGCTGCAACAGGTTCTTCTTTATATTTAACATGTTTATTTACCAGTAAAATGCCATCGCTAATGCAAAAGATAATGAACAGCAGGTTCAGGTACAGAACCATTTTTGGATAAAGCTGCTTATTCCTTTTAAGCCACCTTATAAACAACAGATTCACAACTAATAAAACCGGCAGCAACACCGCATACGGCTGCAGGAAATACAAAAAAGGAGTTGTTTTAATAAGATCGTGTATTGCACCAAAGAACAGATACCAAAGGCTGACAAAAAAAGTAAGCAGGGAGGCAAAGCGTATATTTTTTGTAAGCAGCCATATAAACCCTAAAAACACAGCGATGCATAATAAAATAACCGCCCCGGTTTTTACCACTTCGTCTATAAAAAGATAGCCGTAGTTTTCTACGCTGCCGTGCAGGCAAAAAAACAATACCAGTAAAAATAAAAAGAAAGGGATTTTTTTTAAGCCGTTCATTGTTTGCGTTTCATTAAAAATAAAAACCTCTCTGTGTTGCCAACTTTTTCTTCTTTTAATATTTCGAAATCGGCAGTAAAGATATTTTTAAAATGCTCAAGACTGTAAGTATCAAAAATATCCTGTCGGTTTTGCAGCAGCAGTTTTACTTTTTCATCGCTCTTTGGCACAAATTCAATAATAAGATATTGACCCATCGGTTTTAGCCAGACTGCAATTAATTTCAATGGCACATTATTGGCAATAGCAAGATGGTGTATCAGCGCCAAAGCCAGCACCAGGTCGGATTTTAGCCTTGTAGTTAAAGATTCTCTCTCTGCATTGGCCCAGCCGATAGCAGGCGATGGTGTTGTAAGATTATTGATCAGCGGTAATACATTGGTTCTGTTTTCATTTTTTATTTTAAGATACAACTGATTGATACAATTGCTGTCGGCATCTGTTGCAACCACCTGTTTATCTTTGTTAAGAAGCAGGCTAAAATGCCCGTCATTGGCACCCAAGTCTATCACGCTTTTAAAATCAATATCGCTTATAAAAGATTGCACCAGTTTTGTTTTTGCCTGCAGGTAATCATCGCCCAGGATAGTATCGGTATAATAATCAGCCCAGGTTGTCTTTATTTTTTTAAGAGATAACTTTTGTACAAAACTTTCAAGGCCTTTTAACAACAGTTCCAGTTTTTTTTTGCTGAAATTATTTTCATCAGCAGCTTTTTGTTTTGACTTACCTGAAAATTTTGCCTGCAGGTGTACATGTAACTGCGTATTCATATTCCACTTAGATCTTTTTGGCAGCAGACTTGCCAACACATCCATTGGAATACCATTGGGGTAAACGGCAAACAATTTATTGCAATCCGGATGACAATAATGCATCAGCAACAAAGGGCCTAAAAAACATTCGCAGAATTGGCGGTAAGCAATCCATAGTTTTCCCTCTTCGTAATTTTCAAAAGAAAGTGTGTCAATAAAAACAGGCCTCCCTTTGTAAAACTGGATGTTGAAAGGAGTTGCATCTTTCAGTATCATTTCTTTTTGTAAAGAAATCATTGCAACCTGCAGCGTAAGCAAGGATGCATCTTTGTACATATCAAAACTCCACTCGTAAGGATAACTTATGAATGGTATTTGTTCAGGCAATAGAATCCTGCCATCATAAAAATCAAAAGCTGTTGTTTCTGTAAGTTCCTGATGAGGTATCAGTTTGTTTTTCTTTACAAGTTCATCATACAGACCGCTGCTCATTAAACGGCTATAATGTGTTTCATAAACCGGAGATACAAAACGATAAAACCTATCATCCTTCTTAAAAATAAAACCGCTGTTGTCTCTGAATGAAGCAGGATGCATGTGTGTCTGTTAATTGGATTGTTCTAAAGGATGACTATTCAGCAGCATCCTTTTCATCTTTCTTTTCAGGCTTTTTACCTGTAAAAAATGATTTTATAGTTAGCCAGAAATTTTTAAAAAAGAAACTAACGCCCAACACAGCAGCAATAATCATTTGTAAAATGTAACTGCCGCTTCCCGGATCAATGTATAATAAAATGAAATGCATAGATTATTTCAAAACTACAAACTATTTAGCAAAAAGTGCTTCCGTTTCAATGGTAGGTATTAAGCTGGCTTTTTAATGTTTACAAAATTAATTACCATTTATTGCTTTTCCTGAAATCTATACACGAGTGAGAGCAGACTATAGACAATCAGGAATGACGAGTCAGTAATGAAGTTTTTTTTATTTTTTTGTTCTGAATGTGAAATGCCTCTGGCTTAAATAACTGATGGTTACAATAATAACCGTAGTAATGCACTGGCTCAGAAACGGCCACCAGCCAAATACTTCTACAAATATTTTAAGAATAAAATAGTTGAGCGTAAGATTAAGTAAAAATGATAACCCGTATCTGAACAGTTGTATCCGTCCTTTTAAATTAGAATCTACAAATACCACGTACTTCATCAATATAAAGCCCACTACAAAATTTACACAGAAGGAAACAAACAAAGCTGCGTTGTGCGGCTTTAATGCGTAGAAACCAAGTTCAACATTTTCGCCTTTAAAAACAAATACCAGTAAAATTTTAAAAAGTAGCAGACCTAAAACTGTATTACCGCCACCACAGGCTGCATAACGGAAAGTTTGCTCCGGCATAAGTTTGCGGAACGGCGGGTAGAAGAAATCAATGAGTGATATGATCTTATTCTTCGGCATAAAATACAATTAGCTAATTAGCTGATGTGCTAATTTGCTAATTCCTTATAGTTGTTACCTATTTCTTGTACTGTTGCAATTTTAAAAATTAGCACATTAGCAAATCAGCACATTATGTGTATAGTTCTTCCCTCATCGCCTTCACCCTATCATCCGCCAGGTATTCATCGTAGGTCATCAACCGGTCAATCATGCCTTTTGGTGTAAGCTCAATAATGCGGTTGGCAACGGTTTGCATAAACTGGTGATCGTGCGTTGTTAATAAAATAACGCTCGGGTAAGCCACCATATTATCGTTGAAAGAAATGATACTCTCCAGATCAAGATGGTTGGTTGGCTCATCCAAAATCAGCACATTGGGGTTCTGCAGCATCATCTTGCTAACCATACAGCGCACTTTTTCTCCTCCGCTTAATACATTGGTTTTCTTTAAAATTTCATCTCCACTAAAAAGCATTTTGCCCAAAAATCCACGTAAAAAATCTTCATCCACATCCTTGGTTGTTGGCGGCACATACTGGCGCAACCAATCCATCAGGTTCAGTTTACTTCCCTCAAAATACTCACTGTTATCGTTGGGCAAATAAGCCGTGGTAACGGTTGTACCCCACTCGTAGGTTCCGCTATCAGCCTTCAGCCTGCCATTGATCACTTCAAAAAAACTGGTCAATGCAATCGGGTCACGACTTAAAAATGCAATCTTATCTCCTTTCTGAATATCAAATTTTATCCTGTCGAAAATAGTTTTGCCTTCTATCTTTAATTTAAGATTATCAACTTTCAAAATCTCGTTACCTACTTCTCTTTCCTGCTTAAAAATAATACCGGGGTATTTTCTGTTGCTGGGTTCAATATCTTCAATAACTAATTTTTCCAAAGCTTTTTTACGGGATGTTGCCTGTTTGCTTTTAGATGCGTTGGCGCTAAACCGTGCAATAAATTCCAACAGGTCTTTACGCTTGTCTTCATTTTTCTTATTCTTGTCACTCATCTGGCGGGCAGCCAATTGAGAACTTTCGTACCAGAAACTGTAGTTACCGGTGTATATTTTAATCTTGCTCCTGTCCACATCGGCCACATGGGTACAAACCGAATCTAAAAAGTGACGATCATGACTTACCACCAAAACGATGTTTTGATAATCGGCTAAAAAATTTTCCAGCCAGCTAATGGTTTCCACATCCAGGTTATTGGTAGGTTCATCCAGCAATAAAATATCGGGATTACCAAAAATAGCCTGCGCCAGTAACACCCTTACTTTAATGTTTGCCGCAATATCTTTCATCAACGTCTGGTGCAATTCGTCCTTTACCCCCAGGTCGCTCAGTAAAGTAGCGGCATCGCTTTCGGCTGTGTAGCCGCCCATTTCACCAAATTCATGCTCCAGGTCGCCGGCCTTAATACCATCTGCTTCGCTGAAATCTTCTTTGGTATACAGAGCGTCTTTCTCCTGCATCACTTTCCACATTTTTTTGTGGCCCATCA
>JBBQLS010000218.1:0-4316 GCA_038328115.1 Chitinophagales bacterium | reverse complement strand
AGACCCGGGCAAACACCCCTTCACCAAATATTTTGAAGAGCTGGAAGTTGGTGAGCAAATCATCACCGAAAAAAGAACCATAACTTCTGAAGACATAGATAAGTTTGCCGACCTGAGCGGCGATCATTTTTACGCCCACATTAAAACAACCGATTTTGAAGGCACCATGTTTGAGCAACAGGTAGCACATGGCTATTTTATAATGAGTATTGCCGCAGGTTTATTTGTTGACAGTTACGAAAAGAATCCCGTGCTGTTAAACTATGGTATTGATGAATTGCGTTTTACAAAGCCGGTTTATCCCGGCAGCGAAATTCATATTCGCTTTACCTGTAAACAAAAGCTACTGAATGATAAACGTATTGTTGAAAAACCAGAAGATTTTAAGCGTGGCGATGATATTGATAAAGGAATTGTAAAGTGGCTGGTGGAAATGATTGATGAAACAGGAGAAGTAACCGGCGTTGCAACAATACTAACCATGGTAGCTAAAAAAATACAATAAAACTTTACCCATCAAAATAATCGGCTTGCAAAGAGCAACTCTAATTTTCCTTTATTGCTTTCTTTTAATGTGTGGAAAATTTTGCGCTGCACAAACGCCTGCATATAAACATTACGATGTAAGTGATGGCCTGCCAACAAATGAAATTTATGAGATAAAGCAGGATGGAAAGGGGTTCCTTTGGATTGGTTGTGATGCAGGTTTGGTGCGTTATGATGGAAATAAATTCATCTTGTTAACAAACAAAAAAAACCGCGGACCAGCCATAACATGTTTGCGTGAAGATAAGCAGGGCCGCATTTGGTGTGCAAATTTTAGCGGGCAAATTTTTTTTACATCCGGCGATTCACTGCAGTTATTTGAGCCCTGGGAGAAAAACTACAAAAGTGATTTTGCCGAAATAGCTATTGACAATAATAACATTTTGTATGTAACAAATTTTCAGAACAAGATATATAGTTACAACCTTGCCAATAACGAAGAAAAAGTTGTTGTTGACAATAACGAAATTAAACTACAAGCATTTACTGCAGTTGATGGAACTGTTTTATACACGTCACTTAACAGCAGGCAAATAAAAAAGATTGCAAATACCGAAACTGGGGAAGTGCCCATTGTAGTAAATACGCAGTACAGCATAACCAACAATTTTGTTTTTTATAATTCACTTGGGAATAAACAGACACTCGGGTTTCAACGTTATTCAACAGCAAATAAAAAGCCTGCTTTATTTTATTATGATCAGGGAAAACTGATGTTGCATGCTGCAACGTCAGTTTTAGAAAAACTAAATATTATTATTTCTAGCTGCTTTTATGATGATGAAGGAAATTTATTTATCGGCACTTATAACGAATTATTATGGTTAAAAAAATCCGCCTCGGGGCAATGGTATTTGTTTAATGTTTCATTACAGGGGAATGGTATTTCATATATTCGGCAGGATAAGGAAGGCAGTATCTGGATTTCGACTTTAAAGAGCGGCCTTTATAAAATAACCAACAAAGATGTGTGGACCGTGTCCGATAAAATGCTTAATCTAAAAACCACAGGTATTAATCATTTAACAACGGACGGTACCACAAATATTTTTGGCGCTGCAACTAACGGAGATATTTTCGCTTTTAATACAAAAACTAAAGTGGCAACAATTGTGAAAAATCCGGAGCTAAGAGATGCGCAAGCTTTAGACTATAATTTGTACAGCAATGAACTTTTTATTTCGAAAACAGCAACCTATGTTTTTTCGCCAGAAAAAAAAACAGGCTACAGCCTCAGTGGAATTTCGAATAATGCTAAAGATTTTTATTTTACAAAAAGCGGCACTTTTTTTAATTCGGGCTCGGGTATTAACGCACTTTACAATTCGGAAAATATACAAGAAAAAGAAAAATTACAAAGGGAATTTGATACCACCTATCTACCTGATGGCAAATTCAAACTTGCAGGTAAAGAAAGAATATTAATTTCGCTTCAGCGATGTAAAGGTGTTTGGTACCAAGAGCTTGAGAATACACTATGGGCGGGATATGTAGACGGATTGATGTACTATCAGAATAGAAAGCCAATTAAATTTATTGACCCGATAACAAAGCAACCCTTAATTGCAACAGGTTTTGATGAAGCTCCGGATGGAACATTATTTGTTGCTACTGTTGAACAAGGGGTTTATGCAATAAAAAATAAAAAAATTACAGCCCGCTATAATGCTGCAAAAGGGTTACTTTCTAACAGAATAAAGCGCATACGCTTTGTAAATAATACCCTCTGGATAATTTGTGGAGGTGCGGTGCAGGCGCTGGAAATTAATACAGGAAAGATAAAAACAATCAATACTACAGACGGACTTATATCTACCGAAATTTTTGACCTTGAAATTTTACATGATACATTGTACGTGGCATCAGCCGGAGGCTTACAATTTTTTCCGGCATCTATCAAAACACAAAACCAGGTTTACCCAGTTAGTATGATAAGTAGCATAGCTGCAGATGATGCTATTTTCTTTGGCTCAAAAAAAATAGAACTTCCTTACAAAACAAAAAATATAACGTTCAACCTGCAGGGCATTGCATTAAAAAGCGATGGTTGGTTTACTTATCAATACCGGTTACTGCCTTCAGAAAAAGAGTGGATAACCGTTTCTTCAAATGAAAATATTGTAAGGTTTTCTTCGCTTTCATCAGGACGGTATATTTTTGAGAGCCGGGTTATAAATGAAGATGGCGTTGTAAGTAAAGATAAAAGTGCGGTTACTTTCACTATAAAAAAACCTTGGTGGTTTCAATGGTGGTTTTTAGCTATGGCATTTGCTACAGTAAGTTGCTTGTTATATTGGCTTTTTAAAAAAAGGCTGAATGTAAACCAACAGAAATTAAAGCAGGAGCTTGAAAAATCCAAAGTACAGGAAGAACTCAGGCAGTCGCAATTGGTTTCGCTGAAAGCACAAATGAATCCGCATTTTATGTTTAACGCGTTAAACTCCATTCAGGAATTTATTTTAACCAACGAAAAGCGCCAGGCAAATATGTACATGGGTAAGTTTGCCGACCTGATGCGTATGACGCTGGACATGAGTAACAAAAAAGAAATTGGACTTGATGATGAAATAAAAATACTGGAGCTATACCTGCAACTGGAGGCCTTAAGGTTTGAGGAACACTTTAATTATACGATTGAGGTTAAAGACGAAGTACAAACGACGGATATAAAACTTCCTTCCATGCTTATTCAACCGTATGTTGAAAATGCTGTTAAACATGGCTTGTTACATCAGCAAGGAGAAAAAAAATTGTCTGTTGTTTTTGATATAGATAAAGCAGCAACACTAAGCTGTACTATTACTGATAACGGCATTGGCCGTAAACGAAGCGGCGAAATAAATGCCATGCGCCAGAGCCGTTACACTTCTTTCGCCACCGGTGCCACTCAAAAAAGACTAGAATTATTAAACCACGAAAGATATGCCGCTATTGCCGTTGTGTATAATGATTTGTACGATGCCAATGGTATTGCTGTAGGAACTGCCGTTACTATAAAAATTCCGGTTTAGTATTTTTTTCTATACCCGCTTTGTGGTATTTAACTCTGTTCACAAATTTAAACACACCATTCACAAACTACTTTTTAATAGGCTTTTTTGCTGTTGCATATTTGTTTTATAAAACAAACTGCTATGCAAAAAATTGTATCACTTCTGTTGTTGTTTATCTCTTTTACTGCTTCAGCACAATACAAAAGCCAGTTAGAATTAATTAAAAAATTTCCAAGTGGTAACTATACTGTTTATCGTTTTGATAACCGTAAACTTGATAAAGTAGGTAAGCTTTGGCCAATTACTATAAATATGGGTAGCAATGGTTTGGTAGAAACCGTTGTGATAAAAAGGTCGGGAATAATTGACGAAGAGTTTAAACCCGATTTAAAAGAACAGCCAGGCTACTTTGCTTTTGAAACCACAAAACTGATGTTTTTAGAAAACTATGCTGTGTACTATAAACAAAATGTGAGCTATGATGGAAGTACACAATACGACGTACTATATGAGTTTATACCCGAAGGAGGAGGCCCACAGGACATGAAAGAAGCTTCTGCCGACATAGCTGCTTACCGCAAAGCCACGCTTAATAGCCAATCAGGTACAAGGGCAGACATTGCCAAAAACCAGGCCGAAACAGAAGCAAAAGAAAGGGCAGAAAATTCAACCAAAGGAAAAACAGTAAAGTCACTTAAATATCAGGCCGCCGATGTACCGCAACAACTTGGCCTGTACTCAAAAATAAAATTTGGTGTAATTGCAACCCTGGCCGAT
>JBBQLS010000217.1:0-4350 GCA_038328115.1 Chitinophagales bacterium | reverse complement strand
CAGCCAAAATGAGAAAGAAAAAGAAATATTTCAACTAGAAAATGAAATAGCGCAGCAGAAAGGAATATTCTTGCAAGCACTAAATACCCTTAAAGCTCAATTAGACGAATGGAAAACAAGATATCTACTTATTTCTCCTATCGATGGAAAGATTGCTTTTGCAGGTTTTATACAGGAAAATCAGCAGTTGCAAAACAATAAAACCGTTTGTTTTATTAATCCTGAAAACACACAATATTTTGTGCAGGTAAATATTCCGCAACAAAATTTTGGCAAAATAAAACAAGGGCAAAATAAAACATAATTTAATTGACCAGTTAACAGGTGCCGTACGCTGGGCACAAAGTGTAGAAGCTATGATTGCAATTGGGGCTACGCATTTTACAGAAGCTAGCCCTGGTAAAGTTTTGCAAGGGTTGGTGCTGAAAATAAATAAAGAGATGGTGGTTGATGGGGTGAGTTAGGAGAAAAAGACTTACCAACAAACTCTTGTTATTGATTATCTTAATTAGAAAGATTGCATACAACGGAAGATAAAAATAGTGTATCTCTGGCTGGTCAGTGGTTTGGATATTTCACTTACGGGCCTGAGTATGGAGAGCAATTAAAAGGGGAAAGAGTAATTTTTTCCTTGCTGATTGAAGAAATTTTTAACAATAAATTCAAAGGGAAATGTATAGAGCTTGAGGGAATTGGAGCAAGCACAGACGTTTCGCATATTGAAGGATTTATTGAAAATAAATTTATAAGCTTTAGAAAAGAATATTCAACCTATTATACTTTAGATGAGTTTGGCAATGAAGGAAAACATTTGCCCTTACTTCATCCCAGACTTTCTTATACAGGTTCTTTTGATAATTGCAATAAAACATTTTCAGGCACTTGGGAAATTATTGCTAATGAAATACCAGCAGGGGACGGAACATTTGCAGACGTTTTTACCGGACATTGGGAAATATCCAGAGATCATGATCTTTACGGGTTATAAATTTCAATTAAAGAAGACTCTAAATTATTTTATAATAATCACCGAACCTTTCCGCTGCACTGTTCTGCCCAGAAAATCTATTCCTTCGGCCACCCACACATAAGTGCCAGTTGGCTGTTCGGTGCCTTTAATGCGGCCATCCCAGCCATTACCAGCATTTGTAGTGCTGAAAACAAGATTACCCCAACGATCAAATATTCTGAAATAATGGAAGTCTTTGATGCCCACCGGAAATGCTTTTAAAATATCATTCCTGGAATCTCTGTTGGGTGTAAATGCATTGGGTACATAAATATCGGGGCCTTTGTAAACCTGTATTTTTATTTGATCGGTGGCCAGGCAACCAATGGTTGTACGGGCAGTAATGGTATACGTAATATCCCTGTCGGGAGAGGCAATGGGTGTTGAAATAAACGGATTGTTTAAACCGGTATAGGGTATCCATTCGTAGCTGATGAACCCTACATTGTTTATATCAACAGCATTTAAGCTAACCGATTGGCCCAATGCCAAAACAGTATCTCTTCCGGCCTCTACAATTGCCTGGCGTGTTACAGTGATAACCACATCATCTTTCTTTAATGAATTACAACCATTAGCATCAACAACATGCAACGAATAGGTAATGCTGCCCGGCAGATTTATAGTTGTTGGATTTTGCAGGCGGTTATTATTAAGCGATGATGACGGAGACCAGAAATAAGAAATACCACCCGAACCATTTAACTGAATATTCCTGCCAAAACAAATGGTACTATCGTGCCCTGCGTTTGCGTTTGGTGCCGGGTTTACAAAAACAGTAACTGAGTCAACCTGGTTACAAATACCGGTTGTAGCTGTTACATAATATTTAATGGTTGTTACCGGGTTGGCAACAGGGCTTTGTAAAGTTGTGTTATCAAGTGCTATACCCGGCAACCATATAAAACTGTTTGCGTTGGATTGAGTTGTAAGCGGCACACTTCTTCCTTCGCAGATCGTTTTGTCAGGCCCTGCTTCAACGGTAACATTATCATTTAAAGGAATGAAAATATTTTGAGATGTAACACAGTTGTTATTGTCTTTTACAAAAATGGTATAATTGCCTGCGGTAAGATTAAATACATTACTGTTTTGAAAATTAATTCCATCCAGCGAATACTGGTATGGGGTTTTTCCTCCTGTAAGATTGATGGTAGCAGTGCCATCGGCATTGCCGGTGCAAGTGGCAGCCTGTATGGGAATACCGCTTATTAAAAAATCAGGATACAGTTGTGTAATGGGAATTACGAGACTGTCGATACAACTGGTAGCATCTCTGATTTTTACTTTGTAAATGCCAACTGGCAAATTAGAAAAAATATTTACAGTCTGCCATGGTCCGTTGTTAAAACTATATCCAACCGGTGCTACCCATAGTGCTCCAGCATCAACCTGTATTTCCCCAGTTGTAGCATCTTTACAATTTATTTCTGTTTTGGAGATAAGGTGCAGTGTTTTTGTTTGAATAAAAGTAGAGTCACGGCCACGGCAGGTGCCAAAAGTAGAAGTGCAGTAGTAAGTTGTAAATTCATTTACCGGTAAGGCAATTGGATTTCGGATGGTAAGGCTGCTTAAGGTAGGGTCGTTATCCCATTGGTAGGAACTATAACCATTGTATGCAGTTAATTGCACCGGGGTATTCCTGCATGTCTTTGCAGTATCTGGTACAATGCCTAGCGTATCGTAATCTCTTATTTGTATAATGGTGCTGTCTGTTGCTGTATTGCCTCTGCATCCGCCGCCACCAGCCAATGCGTATATTTTTATTGTTTCAATTCCTTCCAGCGTATTGTCAATGACCGGTATAACATTAACTATAACTTCTTTCTGGTTTGCAGGTATGGTTACTGTTGTGGGCAATAACTGCATATCAACTCCATTTATTGCCGTACCTGCATAAGATAGTGATACATTCAGCGGACTACTTTCTACAAAAGGCCTTTTTATTTTAAATGCACCGGCATTGCATCCTTCTACCAAATAATAATTATTTTGAGGATCTACCTGTGTAATATTTTCAATACTGATGGCATTAGAAGAAAGGCTACCGGCTTCAAGAAAAACACCTGAATCTAAATTTGGATCATTTACATCAGCTATAACCAATTTTAAATGATAAGTTTCACAGGGTTGTACCGCAGAAAACGCAGTAAAAACAGTTGTATGTCCATTATGAGTAAATTGCTTGTTTAATATATTATGAGTATAATAAACTGTGTTGTTAGGACATCCTCCCCCCGGAACATCATTTACATTAAAAATAGAAACCGGTAGGTTTGTGTTTGGAACTAATGCAATATTTTTTAAACCAGCAATACCGGGGCCTGAGACAAAAAAAGCGAAAGCATCATTAAAAAGACATACATTGAAGAGCGAATATTCTTCTGAACTAAAAACATATCTGAATTTGACGGTATCGCCAAGCGG
Organism: Chitinophagales bacterium; assembly: GCA_038328115.1. Lineage (GTDB taxonomy): Bacteria > Bacteroidota > Bacteroidia > Chitinophagales > Chitinophagaceae > Ferruginibacter. The sequence continues at coordinate 914 of JBBQLS010000217.1, read as the reverse complement.
CACAAAATCAAATTCAAGTATGCAAGCATCATATGTTCTTGTAGAATCAACAGAAATTGAATTTGCCAGATCTGCATCCCCGGTATAAATACTCCCATTGAATTGTGAATAATTAGCTAATGCTGCACCAGCAGTGATCACTCCATTTCCATCCAATCCCCAGTTTAAGCCTACTGTTTTGGCTCTTCCGCTTGTAAGTGCTAAACCACTATCTATACCTATCGAGGTACCTGAGATATTATGAAAAATGCCCGCTGCCAAAGCTGAGCCACTGTAAGAAATATTACTTACTGTAACTCCCTCGCCAAGCAGTTTTTGTACCAATGCAATTGCATTATTTTCAGTTGTTATTTGCAGTTGTGCATTTGATTGCTTGTAAGCAAAAGTGCAGATTAAGAAGAGGGTAAATATTTTGCAGATTAGTTTCACTCACCCTAAATTAAGTCATATCTTTTAATTTTTACAACCGGTCATAAAAAAAAAGCCCCCCCAATTCAAATCGGGGGGCTTTCAGCATAATTTATTTTTTACAAATTTTCCAGTGCGGCATTCATACTCCTCACGGCATCGGCGCTCTTATTAAAGGCGGCCTGTTCTTCATCATTCAGTTTATAATCAATTATCTTTTCAATACCGGTTCTGCCAATTACAACCGGTACGCCAATGCAAATATCATTCTGGCCGTACTCGCCCTCTAAAGAAGCGCAACATGTGTATAGTTTTTTCTCATCCCTAACAATGCTTTCTACCAAAGCAGCACCTGCAGCACCAGGCGCATACCAGGCACTTGTACCCAGCAAACCAGTAAGTGTTGCACCACCAACCATCGTATCGGCCACTACTTTTTTCAAAGTTTCTGCATCTAAATAATTACTAACCGGTGTTCCCTGATAAGTAGCTAATCTTGCCAAAGG
>JBBQLS010000216.1:0-4362 GCA_038328115.1 Chitinophagales bacterium | reverse complement strand
TCGTGCAGTTGCATATCTATACTTTCGGTACTTTTTAAAAGGCGCAAACTGGCAAGCAGTTCCTTATATAAGTGGGCTTTTAAGTTGGCAAACTGAGGTTTTTCTATTCCAGGTAGTTTTTTCAATATCAATTTCTCGTCGTAGTCCTTTCCCTTGTCAATGGCATCAAAAAGTTGGATGATCTTAAGGTCTTCACGAGATGAACTTCTTTTAATATAGAGCTTAAAATGCCTCTTTTCCGCTTTTTCAAGTGATTTTATCAGTTGAAATAATATGTCTGTAGAGCGGTTGGGCATCATAAAGGCTGTTTACCAAAACCCCTTACAGTAAAGGGTTTTAGGTTATAAAAACACTTTTAGCATAATAAAATCAAGGGTAAGTTGATTATGCCTGCAAAAATAACCATCTTATCTTTGTATTACAAAAGACGGTTAGTTAGTTCATACAGCGGCCCGCCCGGATGAACATCCTAAAATTAAATCAAGATGAAACATCCGTTCGGACGTGGCAATCGTTAAAAAGGAACAATCAATCGTTAGAAGGCTTTTAAAGCCGTAAAACTGATCCAGTCAGCAATTAAAGAGAATATAAATTTTTCATATAGCAAGCAATCGTTAAAAAGTCACTCCGTTTCTACGGAGTGGCAATTTATTTGCAAGTATAGTTAATAATTTGATGACATTCCAAATATTTTCTATTGTTACCTTAAAGTTAGATACGGGAAGATGTCTAACAATGTCAGGCAAAATATTTGGTCATTTTTTTTACTTCTGTAAAAAAACAATTACTTCCCAAACACCTTCTTCAAAATGTCAGTCACCTGTGCAGCCGGATTTTTACGGATATTTTGTTCCTCTAAACTGATTTTTAAAAACAACCCGCTTAAAGCTCTTTCGGTAACATAAGCCGTAAGGTCTGTATTAACCTGTTTGGTAGAAAATCTATTGTACGTTGTAAACATATCTTTCCAGTATTTGGTAGCATCAACTTTTACAAGCGATGCTTCAATTACGGGCCTGAATTTATCAGTAAGTTCTTTGGTAGTTACCGACTTCAGATAATCTGTGGCAGCAAAATCGCCGCCACGCAATATTTTCAACCCGTCGGTAATGCTCATACCTTTAATAGCTGTCCAGAAAATATCTCCTACACCGCTTGCCGCATCTTCTGCAGCACGGTTCATACTAAGGATGGTTTTATCAACCAGCGCTCCCATACCAAAACTTCTTAGTGTGCTTTCTACTTTCTTTGCTTCCTCAGGCATTAATACTTTTATGGCTGCATCGCCAAAAAAACCATTCAGGTTACTCAGGCGCTTTGCACTGCTATCGGTACCCACACGTAAGGCTTCTTTTAAACCACTGATAATATCATCATTACTTAGGCCGCTACCCGATGATGAAGTTGTGGCTTTTGCTTTATCAAACAAACCTTTTAAAGTTTGTGCCGAAAGGGATTGGAAACTGATAAAAGCGACGGATAAAAAGAGTATTGTTTTCTTCATTGATTATTTTTACTGCTAACACAACAAAAATAAAGCCATTGATGCTAAGAAAGGGTTAAAAATAAGTTATCCCTTTTTATTACTTAAATTCGCTCAAATAATTGCTATATATGAAAAAATATATCCTGCTGTTAATTATAAGTATTTCTTTTTTTGCACAAGCTTTTGCCGAAGAAGGTATGTGGTTGCCGCAGCTGTTGCAAACGCTTAATGAAAAGCAAATGAAGAAAATGGGGATGAAGATAAATGCTTCTGATATTTACAGCATCAGTAAAGGAAGTTTAAAAGATGCAATTGTTAGTTTTGGTGGCTTTTGCACGGCGGAATTAATATCCGATCAGGGATTGCTGTTAACCAATCACCATTGTGGTTTTGATGCTGTTCAAAATCATTCATCTTTACAAAACAATTATATACGTGATGGATTTTGGGCTTATAACCAGGGACAGGAATTGCAAAACCCTGGTTTGTTTGCTACGTTCATTATCAGCATTAATGATGTTACGAATGTTGTATTAAACGGTGTTACAAATAACCTGACTGAAAAAGAAAGGCAAAGTGTTATTGATAAAAATCTGGCTGCTTTAAAAGTTTCAACAAAAAAAGAAAGCGACCAGGATATTCTTATTCGTCCTTTTTTTGAAGCCAATAAATATTTTTTGTTTGTAACTGAAACTTATAGAGATGTTCGCCTGGTTGGTGCACCGCCATCATCTATTGGTAATTATGGAAAAGATACCGATAACTGGATGTGGCCAAGGCATACCGGCGATTTTAGTATGTTCCGCATTTACGCTGATAAAAATAATAAACCTACTGCCGGTTACTCAGCAGATAACGTTCCATACAAACCAAAACGTTCTTTAACTATTTCTTTGGATGGTGTTAAGGAAGGAGATTTCACCATGGTGTTTGGTTTTCCCGGCCGCACCAACGAATATCTGCACAGCAGCGCCATTGACCAAACCGTAAATGTAAGCGATCCTGCAAAAATTGGCATACGCACCAAAGCCCTTGCAGTTATTGATGGTTTCATGCGTAAAGACGAAGGAATAAAAATTCAGTATGCAGCCAAATATGCCTCTATTTCAAATGCATGGAAAAAATGGCAGGGAGAAGTGTTGGGATTAAATAAAACAAATGCAGTTGCTAAAAGAAAAGATTACGAAAGCAATTTTGAAAAAATAGTTTTAAGCAGGCCCGAATACAACCTGGCTTATATTGAATTGCTGAAGGACCTTAAAAAGGCTTACACCGATATTGAGCCCTATAGTTATGCCCGTGATTATTACAATGAAATAATACCAAGGGTTGAATTGTGGGGAGTTGCAGCAGATATGAATTCGCTGGTTAGTGCCTCAGAAAAAGATGAGGCCACTTATACAAAACGCAAAACAGAAGTGCTGGCGAAGCTTGAAGAATCTTTTAAAGAATACAATACCGGTGTAGATCAGAAATTATTTGAGGCATTGATGGATATGTATGTGAAAGACCAGAAGACAGAATACGTTTCTCCTGTTTTTATAGCAACGCTGGAACGAACAGGAAATTCGCTTACTACTTTATCGGAAGCGGTTTACGGGCAAACTGCATTTAATTCTTTAGATAAGATAAAAAAATTGTTGAACGGCGGTACTGAAGAAGTTGTTGCCGCAATAAAGAATGATGTAGCAGGACAGTTGTACAACGATATTTTAAAAACTTATGTAAGTAATGTATCGCCGAGGTTGAACGAACTGCAATCGAACATAAATCGTTTGCAGCGTAATTATATGCAGGCGCAGATAGATGTTTTTAGCAACAAGGTTTTTTACCCCGATGCCAACAGCACCCTGCGTGTTACGTATGGTAACGTAAAAAATTACCAGCCAAGAGATGGCGTAAAATATGAATTGCAGACATACATGGAAGGTGTGATGGAAAAATATGTACCGGGCGATTATGAATTTGATCTGCCAAAAAAAATGATTGACCTCTATAATAAAAAAGATTTTGGAAGATGGGGCGTCAAAGGCCGCCAGCCTGTTTGTTTTATAGCAGCCAATCATACAACAGGCGGTAACTCGGGCAGTCCGGCGTTGAATGCAGATGGTAATTTAGTAGGACTAAACTTTGACCGTGTTTGGGAAGGTACTATGAGTGATATTAATTACGATGCATCTATTTGCCGCAATATTATGGTTGACATACGCTACGTAATGTTTATTATTGATAAATACGCCGAGGCAAAAAACCTGATAGCAGAAATGAAGTTTGTGAGTAAGACGGGGAAGAAGTAAAAAGTTAAAAATCAAAATTTAAAAGTAAAAATAGACATTGACTCAATCAATTACATACTTACATTTCTACAGGCTCTCGGCCTATATTTCCATTATGATGAATGGGACTGCGCTTCTGTCATGCTGAAGTACGAAGTATCTTCATTTATTTAGATTTTTCGCTATCGCTCAGAATGACAAAATCGCTTTGTTAAAAATGATAGCAATTACTGTTGTTGAATGGAGCGTCGCCAATGCAGATCCACAAAGATCAAATGCTGGTAACAAAAAAATAATTACATAATCTTCGCCCCCGGGCGCAATGTTATTAAGTTAAGCAAATTAAAAAGCTGTCAGCCTGAGCTTGTCGAAGGCGGGTTGTACAAAAAATAGCACCGGCTTCGACAAGCTCAGCCTGACACCCCTTAACTTAATGATATTACGCGGGGCAACAAAATTTTATTTTATGCAAATAGCAATATTAGGTGCCGGCATGGTGGGCCGTGCAATGGCTATAGATTTAGCCGCAAAATATCAGATAACTTCTTTTGATGTAAGCGAAAAATCGCTGCAACTGCTTACACAAAAAAACAATTCAAT
>JBBQLS010000215.1:0-4531 GCA_038328115.1 Chitinophagales bacterium | reverse complement strand
CTATTGTCTTTGCAACAATGGCAATATTATCCTGCGCTTCTTTCCAGAAACGTTGTTCAACAGCCTCACGTATGCCGGGTATTGTTTTTACACCATAGCCGGTATAATAGCCCGGTGCATAAATCTGGTGCCGGTACCAGGACCTGCGTGGCAGGCCGTTCTGCTGCAACAGGCTTCTTTCAGCCTTATATAAAATATCATTAAGTTTTGCCTGTTTATCTGTGGGCAACTGTATACCTTTTGCATACAGCGTTTTAAATTCTTCACTGGCGTTTTTAAGCGCCACCAATGCATTATCAAGTTCACTGAAATTTAAATAAGGAACCAAATCTTTTGCCGAAGGCGCTGCATACACTTTAGTGGGATCCTTCGCCAGGTCAAAAAGTTTTTCCTGCTGCATTTTAGTTTCATCAGCTGTTGCGGTACGCATTTTATCCAGGTTTGTTTTTATTTCTGAAGCGTACTCATTCACTGTTTTGTAAAAACTGCTGAAGTCAATCGGCAGCACATCAGCATTGGCAAGGCGCATTACTGTTCTGCCTGTTGTTTTTGATAAAGTAACACCGTATTGAAAACCCGGATCAATGAATTTTGTGAAATGATCATAAGAATCATAAACGGAATGATATTGCCCACCCTGGCTTTCTCCGCCAAAACCCAGATTAAGTGATGCGATACCAAGATGTTGCAAAAAACCACCCCAGTCGCTGCCTGCGCCCAATGCTTCCAGTTTCATATTCTTGTTACTGAGCAATTTTTCACGGCTTGCTGCATCAGCATTTACAACCGTCTGTGCATATTTGCGTTCTTTTATGCTAACGCCTGTTTCAGGATCAATTACCTGTTCCATAATCTCATTAAAGAATGGTTCAAATACATGTGAACCTCCTGCACCGATAAATCCACGTCCATTACCATCAGTGTTGATATAGGCCACTGCTTTTTCTTTTAATTCCTGCTGGTGATCTTCTGTCCATTCGGTTGACCCAAGCAATGCAGGTTCTTCTCCATCCCATGCACAAAAAATAATTGTGCGGCGGGGGCGAAATCCTTTCTTCACCAACTCACTTATTGCTCTTGCTTCTTCCAGTTCGGCTACCATGCCACTGATCGGGTCTTCGGCACCATTTACCCAGCCGTCGTGATGGTTACCGGCAATTACCCATTCATCCGGAAAATCGCTGCCGGGTAATTTAGCAATCACATCGTATAATTGTTTCTGATCCCAGTTGAACTCCAGTTTAAGATGTACTTTATCAACCGATGGACCAACATGATAAGCGAATGGCAATCCGCCACGCCATGCTGCCGGTACCACTTCTCCTTTTAATGATTGTAATAAAGGAACAGCATCCTCCCAGGATATTGGAAGCACTGGTATCTTCATGATGGTAACCGCATCCTTTCTATCCAAACGTTTGGCATCTTTGGTAGCGCCCACATCCGGCGTTAACGGATCACCAGGATACACCGGCATATCCATCACCGAACCACGCTGCACACCATTCTTTGGGCGGTAACCTCCTTCGGGATAAGTATCGCCAACGCCATAACCATCATCAGCAGGATCGGAATAAATAATACAGCCAAGGGCACCATGCTCGGCTGCTACTTTTGGTTTTATACCACGCCACGAACCTCCGTATTTTGCAATCACAATTTTTCCTTTTACGCTGATGCCTCTTCTGTCAAGCTCTTCATAATCGGCAGGCACACCACGGTTTACAAAAACCAATTCGGCAGTTACATCACCATCTGCAGAGTATGCATTGTATGGCGGAAGTTGCTCTGCTTTTTGTCCTGATGTTTTATCTCCTGCAATTGCAGGCTCTTCTAATTTTGCTTTATATGGATTGGAACCTGTAAGCTCCAGTGACCTGAATTTTGGTGTGGGAAACAATACATAATAAGATTCGATACTTGTCTGATAGCCCCATTGTTTAAAAAGGCCGGCCATGTATTCTGCATTGGCCTTATCCTGCGGACTGCCCACATGATGCGGATGAGAAGTGAGGAATTTCATATACTCATCCTGATTGGGAGCTTTAAGCTGTGCATCAAATTGCTTTTCCCAGTCAATCTGTTTAGCCGCAGCAGTTTCGGTAAAGCCCATTATTTTTTGTGCAGAGGTTGCAGTTACCAATAAAAATGAAATGGCAATGAAGGTTATTCTGTTAAGCATGTTGAGTTGGTTTATGATTTACTAAAGCTACATAAACTTAGGTTCTTTTTTACCTGGCCCTCATTTTATTTCCCTTAGCGTCGTGTGTTAGTTCTGCAAGTTCAGGTTTTTCCATTAATGGCGGCTTAAAGAGCCAACCGGTAATACGAAACATAATATACCCTGTAGTGGGTATATAAACACATTATCATTACATATACTTTTGGCTTTCATTAAATTAAAACTCAAAAAAAATGAAAAAATTATTTTCGTTCCCTATTATGATGTCGTTGGCTTTATTAGCAATTACCTCATCTTGTAAAAAATCTGATACCACACCTGGTTCTGGTTCCGGCAATCTTGGCTCGGGCAAGTCTTCTATGTCTTTCAGCAACACAGGAAGTTTTGCAGGCGGCACTTCTTTTTCGGCCAGCAATACGCCCCTTACAAGTGCCCAAAGCCTTACCAACGCAGTGTTGCGTAATGTTACCTTATCGGCAAGCGAAGTTACCGGTGTTAATTCCCGTACTGTTGCACTGATGTTGGTGTTACCTGCAAGTGCAAGCACTGCAAGCGGTAACCTGGTTGCCGATTTTTCGTTACCCAATAATGCAACCATTTTGCCAACTTTAACGCTAAGCAGTTCAAGCGGTGCTGTTAGTGGTATCACCTATGGTTCGCAAACAGGTACCTGCACCATCACAAAACTTACCTCTGCAGAAGTGGAAGGCACTTTTACATGTGTGGTTAAAGATTTAAATAGCGCTACCACACTTTCGGTAACCAGCGGAACTTTTGCCGGCAAGTTTTAAGTGTTATATTTATAATTGTACTTATTGCAGGGCTGAGAAAAAAGAGATTTTTTTGGCCCTGCAATTTTGCTTGTAAAGCAATTAAGAACAACGATAGTAACCGGATACTTGTCAAGATTCTGCTGGTGAATCAGGTTTTTATCAATAGTAAGTAAAATGTCAAATTTATTTTCTACACAATAGGCCATCAGTTTGCCATTTTTAATACCGCTTAACTCCAATTCTCTAACTGTAAAAACTTCAAATTCTTCTATATATATTTTTAAGCGTTTGGTAACGCATTCGTCAAGCAATATTTTCATTGAGAATATTTGATGATGTTTCAATTAACTTCTGCGACATTTCAAGAATCCGTATAACCTGATTCCTGCTTACCCCTTCAAAGTCTTCAAGAAAAATCTCTATGGTGTCACCCGTTTCCAAATAATCGAAAAGATTTTTTATTGGAACCCTCGTTCCAAAAAAAACTGGAGTTCCACCTAAAATTTCAGGATCTATATTTATTACCCGTGTTTCCATAACTTAAAATTTAGATTCTCAAATTTACACTATTTTGTTGGCACTGTAATGCTGCATAAGGGCAATGCAAACACTAAAATGGTTAACGCTTCGGCTGCTGGCGAGACGCACAGCAACGGCATCTGTATAGTTTACAGTTTTTTATTTTTAGCAGTAACGCCAACCAAGGAGAAAAATAACGCTAAAATGAAGCAATTAGTGCCCGCTTAAACACGCTTACAAAAAACCGTATCTCCTGCAGCTTCTTTTTGCAAACCAAAACAGTACAACAACTCCATAGGCTTTTAAAAATTTACCGGTTTCGTTCAACATCGGTTTCATTTCTTGCCCGTTGGGCAAAACGAAACCTTAGTTATTGTGCGAAGCATACTCAACTCGCAAACTTTAACGATGTGAAAAATTTTGAACAGTCTTTTTCGCAAGCAGAACTATTTTTTGTTTTAAAAACACAGTGCAAAGTATAAATCCTATAATTTAAAAAAAATGTCCTCTCAATTTGAATGAGTTTGACACTTTGAGTTGGGGTAAAATAACTTTTTATTTCTATTCCGTTTATTTTTCCAACACTAATTTTTTTTGAACTAATAAATACACCTCTTTCCTTTAATTTTTTGATACTTTGTTCGAATAATATAGAACTTTCTATTTTTGTCTTAGGGAATACAGGTTCAGGATATTTGTCATTATGAACTTCAAAATCACAGTTAGAATTTTTTGAAGAGTAAATAATGTAATCGGTCAAAATTGTTTCCATTTTAGGTGTTGTCGGAAACTGTATTGATAATTTATTGCCAATGCCAAATTCAATCCATGAACTAAGTAGAGTCGCTGAAGAAATGATAATTATAGAAAGTGCTTTAAACAAAATGCCGAATTTTTTACGTGGTGTTTAAATGTTTGCACCGTCCTGAAAACGGTTGACTCTTTTTTACGTTATCCACAGTTGGATAAGATGACTGTGTTTTACGTTTTGAGTTTAGTTATTCATCTTTGTCTTATCAGTTGAAGCGGACTTCATTAAGTTCTGGGGAGATTTTAA
>JBBQLS010000214.1:0-4595 GCA_038328115.1 Chitinophagales bacterium | reverse complement strand
GCAGAGTTCTCACCTGATGGACGCTTCCTCTATGTAACTTCAAATAACTATTCAAACGATACTTCAACTTTGTATCAATTTGATATCACTTCAAATAATGCGGCTACTATTACTGCATCCGAACAAATTATTTACAGCAGCGGCACCTTACAAATGGGGGCTTTACAAACCGGCCCCGATCTGAAGATTTATATGGCCATGTGGAATAGCAATTTTTTATCGGCAATTAATAATCCCAATGTATATGGGCCAGGATGTGGTTTTAATTTAAAACAAATTGACTTTAGCCCTTTCGGCAATAAACAAGTGCAATATGGATTACCGACTTTTGTACAAAGCTACTTTGATACAACTGCAAATCCTTATGACTTTTATCGCTCGGGAAACTGCGCCCAAAAGGATATTAATTTCAAGATTAACCGCTTAAGCGGTATAGATTCGGTTAAGTGGAATTTTGGAGACCTGGGAAACTCACAGGCCCTGCAACCCATGCACACATATGCAGTAGCGGGGTTTTATGATGTGCAACTGATCGTTTATAAAGTGGATTGTTCAGGACTGAACGATACTATAACCCGTAAAATATGGATAGCAGGTACAAATGAATTTTTAGGGCCAGATACTTCAAGCTGTAATGCTTTATCGATGCAAATAGGAGTTGCAGATATTTTGGGAGCTAATTATTTATGGAACACCGGAGCCACTGAAAGCAAGATAACCACCACAGGGTTTGGAGATTACTGGCTTGAACTGGAACAGAATGGCTGCACAATAAGAGATACCATAAAATTTACTGAAACGCTTAAACCTACGGTGAGCCTGGGCGCAGATACATCTATATGTAAATACAAACCGGCTGTTTTGAAAACATTAAATGCGAACTATGATACTTACCTGTGGAACACGGGAGCAACATCTCCTTCTATTTTGGTAAACCAAACAGGCACTTACTATGTAACTGTTACTAAAAAATCATGCGAAGCTTCTGATACAATAAGGGTATTACCCGGCGATTGTGATATTTATGTTCCAACAGCATTTACACCCAATCACGATAATCTGAATGAAACATTTGGAGTTGTTGAAAATGCATATGTTCAATACTTTTCACTGCAGATTTATAGTAAATGGGGGCAGTTGATTTTCAGCAGTATTGATATTAATCAAAAATGGGATGGTACCTATAAAGGCAAAAATATGCCAAACGGAAGCTACCTGTGGATGCTAAATTACACCAACAATCGCGGAAGAAAGTTTTACGATCAGGGTACAGTTATGCTGATTCGTTGAAAAAAATCCTTTACAATATACCTTGCTTAATTTAATCATTACTTGGTTAACTTTGCCCACATGCAAACAGTTAAGGTTCGTATAGTAAATACATCTGCAAACCCGTTACCCGAATATGCTACTGCCGGCTCTGCCGGGATGGATATAAGGGCCAACCTGCAGGAATCTGTAACTTTACAGCCTATGGAACGCAGCCTTATACCTACCGGCTTGTTTATTGAATTACCGGATGGATACGAAGCCCAAATAAGGCCCAGAAGCGGAATGGCAATCAAACAGGGCATTACCTGCCTGAATTCGCCGGGCACAGTTGACGCTGATTACCGGGGTGAGTTAAAAGTGATACTTATTAATTTAAGCAGCTCTATACAGGTAATAAACCACGGAGACCGCATTGCCCAGATGGTTATTGCGAAAACCGAAAAGGCGGCATTGGTTTTGGTAAAGCAATTAAATAGTTCGCACAGAGGCGAAGGAGGTTTTGGCCATACAGGCACTAACTAAAAAGAAAGTAAATGATGAGATATACATGGACAGCAGTTTTTTTTACAATTTTATTTTTTTTGGTAACTGGTTGCAAAACTGTTAAACAAATTAATAAAGCCATAGCTCCAAAAGATACTTCCAATGTTGTTATAATCGATCAGTCTAAATTAGATTCGGTTATGATGATAAAAAGAACAATTGAAAACCTGAACCGCAATTATATTGATTTTAAGACCTTTAATGCTAAAATAAAAGTTCAGTACCAGGATAGTAGGGGAAAGAATCAGGACTTAACAGCCATTGTACGTATCATGAAGGATAGCGCTATCTGGATTTCTCTTACCGCATCTTTATTGAACATTGAAGTATACCGGGTACTGATAAAAAAAGACAGTGTTATACTTTTAAATAAGCTTGATAAGGAAGTGCAATACCGTTCACTGGATTATTTGCAGGAAGTAACAGAAATTCCTTTTGATTATAAAACCCTGCAGGATCTGTTGATTGGCAACCCGGTATTTGTTGACAGTAATATTGTTTATTATAAGCAAACAGATAACCAGATCCTTTTCTCGATGGTTGGCAGTTATTTTAAAAACCTGCTTACACTCTCGTCTGATAATTTTTATTTAACACACAGTAAACTGGATGACGTAGATATTGCCAGAAGCCGCACTGCAGACCTGACTTATGCTGATTATGAAAATAAATACGGCGTTAATTTTTCTACCTACCGGGAGATAACGGTATCTGAAAAAAACAGGCTGGATATCAGGCTTAATTATAAACAGTACGAGTTTAACAAAGAATTGTCAGTTTCTTTTAACATTCCCAAAAATTATATTTCTAAGTAAGCGTTATTTTTAAACCTTAATTGTCCATGTTAAACTACGTGCATACTTTTTAATTTAAAAAAACCAGCATGATCAAATTCATTTTTAATGTAGCCATTTTCTCTTTTTTCAGCTTGTCTGTGCTTGCACAGGATACCCGTGAAGATTTGGAAAAACAGCGGGTAAAATTAAAAAAGGAGATGGATGAAACAGAAAAGCTGCTGAATAGTAACAAAGGTAAAACCAAAGAAAACCTGCTGCAATGGAAGCTGATTAACGATAAGCTGAACCTGCAAAACCGTCTTATTGAAAATATCGGCAAGGATATCAATATACTTGATAACAATATCAGTACAAACCAACATGAAATTAACCGGTACAATAAGCTGCTGGATACATTAAAAGAAGAATATGCCAGAAGCATGGTATATGCATACAAAAACAGGAATAATTATGACTTCCTGACTTTTGTTTTTTCTGCAGGCAGTTTTAATGATGCTATTAAACGGGTGGCCTATTTAAAATATTACAGAGATTATCGTGAAAAGCAGGGAGACAATATTTTACGTACGCAGGAACTGCGCAGGCAAAAATTGAATGAACTGGGATCTATAAAGGAGAAAAAGAGCGAAGTGTTGCAGATCAAAGACAAGGAAGCTGCCGCATTGGAAACACAGAAGCAGGAAAAAGACAGGATTGTGAGTGACCTTAAAAAACAGGGAAAAGAATTAAATAGCCAGCTTGTTGCCTTTAAAAAACAAAATGCAAAAGTAGAAAAAGCCATTGCGGCTGCCATTAGAAAGGCAATAGACGATGCAAAAAAAGCGGCACTAAAAAAAGCAAAAGATGATGAAGCCGCTGCGTTGGCTGATAAAAAAAATAATGCCCCTGTAAAAATAAATACCGATAAACCACCTACTACCACAACAACTGCAAAACCTCCTGAAATTAAATTACTGAATGCCGAAAACAGGGAATTGAATGAAAATTTTAAAAAGAACAGAGGCATCCTGCCCTGGCCTGTTGATAAAGGCATAACTATATTACATTTTGGACCAAATAGATTGGCAAGTAATGCTGTTTTAGATATGACCGGTATTACAGTTGCAACTGATATTGGCAGTAATGTAAAAGCCGTTTTTGATGGGGTTATATCGAGCGTGGTTTTTGTTGAAGATATGGAGGTTGTTATTATTCAGCATGGTGAATATTTCACTACTTACAGCAATCTGGGAACTGTATCTGTAAAAGCAGGACAAAATATTAAAACCGGGCAGGTTATTGGAAAAGCAGCAGCAAATCTTGATGGAACAGGTGCTATTGACCTTTACTTAACTGATTCAAAAGGAAATTATATTGATCCCGAAAGGTGGTTGAAATAATAGTGAATCAGATCACTTTTTTATAAAGTGCTTCGTACAGTGGAACTATATTTTCTATGTCGAATTTTTTTGCCTGTATTAATGCATTGGCCTTAAACTTTTGTAAGGTTGCATCATCCTGTAAAATGTGCAAGGCATTTTTACTCATGTCCGCCACATCACCCACATTGCTCATAAACCCGCTAAAGCCATTAATATTTATTTCAGGCAATCCCCCTGCATTAGTTGATATTACGGGCACTTCGGCTGCCATGGCTTCCAGTGCTGCCAATCCAAAACTTTCATATTCGCTGGTTAGCAAAAATAAATCTGCAATGGGCAAAATGTCTTCCATCTGTTCTTGCTTACCCAGGAATTTGATGCTGTTGTGCGATTCACATTTTCGGGCACTGGCTTCAATATGGCTTCTTTCCGGTCCATCGCCTAACAAAAGTAACGTGGCCGGCATTTTTTCCTGTATCAATAAAAAAGTAGCAACCACATCTTCCACACGTTTTACTTTTCTGAAATTGGAAGCATGTACAATTATTTTTTCGCCATTTGGAGATATCAGTTTTCTGAAAGCATCTACCGGCTGCCTGTGAAAACGCTTTACATCCACAAA
>JBBQLS010000213.1:0-4626 GCA_038328115.1 Chitinophagales bacterium | reverse complement strand
ATCCAAGCTTTGGTTTCGGCGGACGGAATTCTGCCAGGCATTAATTCTTATCATCAACTTTTAATTATAAATTTAGCTTCGGTTCCGGGCGGACAGTTGTCAATTCCCCAACTGAACAAAGCCTCGTCCGTTGTACGCAACCCTATTTAAATTCCGTTCACCTTCAAGTGACAGGACATTCAATGCAAAGTCTCTACAACCCACTGCACACTGCAGCACATTTGTAAGGCGCAAAAAGCCTGCTGCACAGAACCCAACCTCGCAAAAGAGTTGCTATTGCCAACTCTCGCAAGCGAAATTAAGTTGGACTGATAACCGTAATATTTCTATAAATTGACAAACATCCAAGGTGAAAGTAAAAGTTTGGAGACAATAGGAAAACAATAAATAAAAGAAGTGACAATTAGTCTATTTTACACAAGCATAAAACGCTCTTTATGATGCCCCATTTTACGGAAGCCGAAAAAGCAGTACACTATCCTGTGGACAGACGAAGTTTTGTTGCACTTAAACCTTATATATTAATAATTTTTTTCGTGCTGATTATTGGCTTGCCTTGTATTGCCTGGCTACAATTTCTTTTAATTGGTTTGCCTTCTGATCCTTCTCTGCCCCTTATCTCTCCAACAAATTCAACCCCTTCTGGTTTTCCAATATGGGTAAGCGTAAGCCACTGGGTTAACTTCTTTTTTTTGGTGTTGATTATAAGAAGCGGACTTTCAATATTGGTTGACCATCCTCGTTTGTACTGGAATAATAGTTGCAAACCCGAAACTGCATGGATAAGATTTACACCTTTAAAAAAACCTAAGGATGAATTTTGGACTGCCAAGGAAGATGCCCGCTATATTAGCCCGGTTATAGGCTTGCCTGGTTACAGGCATACTATAGGCATTGCAAGGGTTTGGCATTTTCTAACGGTTCCGTTTTTTCTTTTAAATGGTGCTGTTTTTATGGTGCTTTTATTTTACACAAATCAATGGGAAAGACTGGTGCCTGCATCGTGGAAAATATTGCCTGATTCATGGAATGTTTTTGTTCATTATATTACCTTCAATATGCCAGTAGAACCGAATGGGTTTTATCAGTATAATGCGTTGCAACAGCTTTCTTATTTTGGCGTGGTTTTTATTTTAGCGCCGCTGGCCATGCTTACGGGTATGGCTATGTCACCGGCTATTGAAAATCGTTTTCACTGGTATCCAAAATTATTCGGCAACCGGCAAAGTGCCCGCTCTATCCACTTTTTAGTGATGATAGCGTATGCCGTTTTTATTATAATACATATAGCATTGGTAGCAGCTACAGGTTTAGTAAGAAATATGAATCATATAACTACAGGAACTGACGATGCCAATAGTTATACTGGGCTTTACATAGGAATAGCAATAATTTTAGCAACAATTGGATTTTGCTTTTTTGCCCATTGGCTTTCCTGGAATAAACAACGGCTTCTCCAATCTCTGCAGGCAGTTGTTAACGGCACATTGTGGCGTATCACTGTTAACCGTTTTAAACCAAAAGCTTACTACCAAAAAAAAGATATCTCACCTTATTTCTGGCTGAATGGAAAAATACCAGACTCGGCGGAATGGAAAAATCTTGCAGCTAATAATTTTGCAGATTATAAATTGAAGATTGGCGGCCTGGTAAATAATCCTGTTGAGTTATCATTGGAAGAAATTAAAAGGATGAGTAAAGAACAAAATATTACCATGCATCATTGTATCCAGGGATGGTCGGGGATAGCTGAATGGGGCGGAATCCCTTTAAGTAAAATTATTGAATTGGTGAAGCCTCACCCTGGTGTAACAACGGTTGTTTTTTTCTCTTTTGGTGAAGGTTTGTATGGGGGCACTTATTATGATACACATACGATTGATAATTGTCTCAAACCTCAATCAATACTGGCCTGGGAAATGAATTACGAATCACTTCCGCTTGCACATGGTGCACCGTTGCGGCTTAGAATTGAAAACCAATTGGGCTATAAAATGGTAAAGTGGGTAAGCTCTATTGAATTTGTTGCATCGCACAAAAGTGTAGGCAAAGGATTTGGTGGAAAAAATGAAGACGATGAGTACTTTGATTTATTAGCAGATAGTTAGCAGAAATATGCGGTATCTTTAGTGTAAAAAAAGTAATTGCAACTATCAAAGTCATACTACACTAAAACATTCAACATGAATACAATGACTACCCTTTCTGAGATTACCAATTTATTAAAAGAACGAGGTTATACTATTGATTTTAATTTAAAAGATAATTGCCTTGAATGTGGTGGTAATCTTTTAAAAATATTCCCCGGAGAATTTATGGTAGATAAGCATTATCGTTTTGAAGGCCCGTCAGACCCCGGTGATGAAGCAATTGTATATGCCATTTCATCAGCAAAATATAATTTAAAAGGAGTATTGATAAATGGGTATGGAATTTCCAGCCAAAGCATTACTGATGGAATGATAAAAGCACTTGATGAAAATAAGGCTTCATAACAAAAATACAAGTTCTCTCCTATCTCTCGAAGCTCATTAAAACACAAAAAATACTGCCAATAAAAATGTACAATGAATTTTACACTAAAAATATGGCGGCAGAAAAATAAAGAAGCAAAAGGAAACTTTGTTACCTATAAGGTGGATGGTATTATAGAAGACATGTCATTTCTCGAAATGTTTGATGTGCTTAACAATGGCATTATTTGTAAAGGGGATGACCCCATTGCATTTGACAACGATTGCCGTGAGGGTATATGCGGAAGTTGCTCTATGTACATCAATGGTCGGCCTCATGGGCCTGTCAAGGGAAACGCTACCTGTCAGCTTTATATGCGTTCATTCAAAGATGGCGATACAATTGTTGTAGAGCCATGGAGGGCAAAAGCTTTTCGGGTTATTAAAGACCTCGTTGTAAATCGCTCAGCCTTTGACAGAATCATTGCTTCAGGTGGTTTTATTTCAGTAAATACCGGTAATGCCCAGGATGCAAACAGTATACTCATTTCTAAAACCGATGCTACGGAAGCTTTTGACGCTGCTGCTTGTATCGGTTGTGGGGCCTGCGTGGCAGCCTGTATAAACGCTTCGGCAATGTTGTTTGTGGCAGCAAAGGTTATGCACCTGGCAGTTTTACCACAGGGAAAAATTGAAGCCGTACAAAGGGTAAAAGATATGGTTGCCAAAATGGATTATGAAGGATTTGGTGCCTGTTCAAATACAGAAGCATGTACGGCAGAATGCCCAAAACTTATTTCACACCAAACAATTGTGCGGTTGAATCATGAGTATTTAAAAGCACACAGGGAGAAATAAAAATTGAGTTGCACTATAAATTTTTAGAAAATGGAACATCACTTTAAAGTAGGAAATCATGTGAAGTGGAATTCGGAAGCGGGTTATGTGTCAGGCAAAATTATAAAAATTCATACTGCCGATTTTGATTATAAAGGTTACACTCATCACGCCAGTAAAGAAGATCCTCAATATGCTATAAAAAGCGACACGACCGACCATATTGCAGTACATAAAGGAAAAGCACTTACGAAATTGACTAAATAAATATTCAAATCAAAAAACATAATCATGGAAATAAAAAATAATGAATCTACAGACTTAAGACCGGAAGGAGCCCGGTTAATGGATGCTCCATTGGTAAGCATGGACATTCCGGAATTTGTTAAACAATTAAAAGCGGAGGTTACATGGCAAAATAGTGATCGTAATGCCATGACTGTTTATAAAACAGATGGAATGCGTATTGTATTGATTGCATTGCATGAAGATGCTATATTAAAAAAACATACCGCCGATGGCATTATAAGTGTACAGGTACTTGAAGGAGAAATAAAGTTTAATACAGATGACCAATCTATAGTATTAGAAAAAGGCCAGGTGATTGCTTTACATACAGGGTTGCCACATAGTGTAAAAGCTATAAAAGAATCAGTGTTTTTATTAACGCTTACAACAACTTTGGAGAAATAATTTTGTTTTTAATTTTCAGAAGTACCTGTGCTTTTACACAAAATGATGAAATACATTTCTATACAAATAACAATACTTAAATAGCTGGATCAGGCATCATAGATTATTAAGCAGCTCCGGTGTGCCTAAGGTACTTTATTTTTATATCTTTTATACTTTCTACCAATCTACAGTCTCTACGAGTCTATTTAAGTTAACCTGCCAACGGTTAATCTGTTACCTTATATCTTTGCAGCATGGAACTTACAAACCGCAAGGCGCATTACGAATACTTTTTTGAGCTTACCTACACGGCGGGTATGGTGCTCAGCGGTACCGAAATAAAATCATTACGGGCCGGTAAGGCCAGCTTTAACGATAGCTACTGCCTGTTTGAACGTGGCGAACTGTTTGTAAAAAGCCTGCACATATCTGAATACTCTTTTGGCACTTACAGCAACCACGAACCCCTGCAGGAAAGAAAACTGCTGCTGAACAAACGGGAACTAAAAAAGCTGGAAAATAAAGTAAAAGAAAAGGGCTACTCCATCATACCACTTAGATTATTCCTTGCCGAATCGGGCTATTTTAAAATGGAAATTGGTTTAGGCAAGGGCAAAAAAGATTACGACAAAAGAAATACTATTAAAGAACGGGAAAGCGA
>JBBQLS010000212.1:0-4675 GCA_038328115.1 Chitinophagales bacterium | reverse complement strand
AAACCTGTATGCAATTGAAGGCTATTCGCATAAAGAAATTGCTTTTATGCTGGATATTGAAGAGAGTACCAGCAGGAGTCAATACACCAGGGCAAAATCAATGCTTGAAGAAATTTTGATCAGAAAAAAAATAATTCAGCGCCCAAAGAAGAAAACAAATTTTTTGGGTGCTGTGTAACCATGTTTCATTTGCATACAGCATTTAAAACATTGGAATTACCAATTACTATTATGGTTTTATAAAATGATTGAGAACGAATTTTACGAAGATGAATTTGAGCTGCTGCTTAAAGAAAAAGCAGATCAGTTCAGTATGTACCCGTCAAAACGTGTTTGGCACAGTATATACAATAACCTGCATCCGGGCCGCAGATGGCCATCTGTGGTTATAAGCCTTGTTTTAATAAGCTCATTAATGCTTATCGGATATTTGAACACCGGCGAAAATGCCATAACCAGCCAGATTAACAAAAATTCAGTCAGCGAGGTTTCCGATATTAAAGATGCTCAAATAAATGCCAGGCAAAATACCAACCACAAAAATCATATTATTTCAGTTACCGCAACAAGCCAAAAGCTGGTTCATGCCTATAACGACGCCTTTAAAGACGTAATTACTAATGAAACAGATTTTTACACGTATACGGTTGTTAAAAGTAACATGCCTGCTTATGTACACAATCAGGTTGCAATTGCTGACATAAATACTATAACTGAAACAACATTACCTGTTAACAATACTGGTTTAGTAAACTCCTCCGAAGGTCAGGATATTGTTCAGGCTTTGGATGCTTATATCAAATCAGGGAAAATTTTCAGCGATATTGCAGCTAACAACAAAAAGTATAAAAGCGATGTTTCGCAGCCAGCAGAAAAAAATTCAGCTTCCGGTATAGTTAATTCACACAACACACCTGGCGCAAACACAACAGCTACAGGCAATACCTACCAAGTTACGCCGACTGATGATGTTGCGAAAGCCGATGAAACCAAAGCGTTAAACGATAAAAAAACACCTGCAGATCTTACTGAACAGGCAGGTAATAATAAAAAAAGCAATGCAACCGAAGATAAAGCATGGATAGAAAACTATGCGTTGCAAAACAAGCCTGCTTCTAAAAAATGGAAAGCCCGTTTGGGCTATCAGGTTTATGTTACGCCCGCTGTTAACTACCGTAAATTAACCACTAAAACAAAATATTCTGCAACGCCTTTTGCCGAAGGAGATATTAACAATTCCATTAGCCAGAAACCAGGTATCGGCATTGAAGCCGGCGTAGGGTTTAATTATGCTGTTGCAAAAAAACTACAATTAAAAGGAGGAATACAATTTAACTACACCAATTATAATATTGATGCAAACCAGAATAATCACCCCGTTGTTACTGATATCCTATTAAATGACCCAAGTTCGGGCTTATCATACTCTTCAGCAAGAACTACTACCATATCAAATGCGTATAATTCTACAGCCTTACAACCTGTTACATTGCATAACCGGACTTACCAGATTTCAATTCCTGTTGGTTTTGCTTATAAAATTTCAAGCCAAAATAATGTAGATTGGTTTGCGGGTGCCACGGTTCAGCCTTCCTACGTTTTTGGGGGTAATGCACATATTATTTCTTCCGATCTTAAGAGCTATGTTTCAGAACCTTCTTCTATCCGAAGCTGGAATTTGAATTTAGGTTTTGAAACGTATATGAATTTTAAAGTAGGTAGTTACAACTTACAGGTTGGCCCTCAGGTACGTTACCAGATAAATTCTACTTATAAGAAAAATGTGGCCCTGATTGAAAAGCCTTATGCTATTGGCCTTAAATTTGGACTCACCAAAGGTTTCTAATTTAACTGCAAATTATATTTTACGCAGCAACACATAATTGTATTGCTGCATTTTTACTTTATGCAGCGTATATATCTGCAAATACCGCAAACCCGTGTTTTTTGCAATGCCATACTTTCCTTTTAAATTTGAAAAATGAAAATCAGTATTTCTATAATTGCATGCAGCTTTTTTTTATGCTCCTGTGCCAATAACGGCAAACCGGCGCAGCAACTTTCCGGAAAAGACAGTCTGGATAAACAAAAATTTTTTCCGGTAACAGATTACCTGAAGGGTGAAATTTATAATATTAAAAAAGCCGGCGTTAATCCTTTAAAATATACAACGTTAAATGGGCACACCGATTCGGCCTGGATAAAAATTGAAGAGCTGGATAGCGTTGTGGCCGAATTTTTGCACCCCAGAATTGACTCCACAAACTTAGTTACGCTATTTTCCGAAAAAAGCTTTCTTGACCAGTCGCTGGATGCTGTGACCTTTACCTATGATGCGGCTGTAGTATTGCCGGATAGCATGAAGCTGAAACATTGGGATGTTTATATTGATCCAAAAACCAGCAAAGTAAAGCGTATTTATATGGTAAAGGAGATAGATAAAACCAAAACGCTCCAGCTAACCTGGGTAAATGGCCAATGGTGTAAAATTACTACCATTGGTATCGATGCCAACGCGGTAATGAAAGTTGAAAAAGAAGAAAAACTTATTTGGGACTTTTAAATAACAATGACACAGCAAGAATTTTCGTCCATCGCTTCATCTATTCCCACACAACCGGGTATTTATAAATATTTTGACGCTGCCAATGAACTGCTGTATGTTGGTAAAGCAAAACATTTACGTAAAAGAGTCAGTTCGTATTTTTCCAAAACCTTTACCACATACAAAACACACGAACTTGTACAGCGCATCCATCACATCGAATTTACCATCGTTAATACTGAGCAGGATGCCTTTTTACTGGAGAACACTTTAATTAAGGAATTTCAACCACGTTTTAATATCAGTTTAAAAGATGATAAAACCTACCCTTACATTGTTATTAAGAATGAAAGATTTTCCCGTGTATTTTTCACAAGGCGAAAAATAAATGACGGATCACAGTATTTAGGACCCTATACATCCCTTGAAAAAGTAAGAGAGCTGCTTGACTTTATTAAACAAACTATTCTGTTGCGTACCTGTAAACTTAATTTAACTGAAAACAATATAAAAAAAGGCAAGTTCAAGGTCTGCCTGGAATATCATTTAGGAAATTGCAAAGGGCCTTGCGAAGGATTACAAACTTTAGAAAATTACAACGAAGACCTTCAGCAGCTTATTAATATTTTAAAAGGCAACCTGTCGCCGGTAATACAACATTTTAAAAAAGAAATGCAGGAACATGTAAAAAATCTGGAGTTTGAGAAGGCCGCAACTTTAAAAAGCAAAATTGAGCACCTGAAAAATTACCATGTGCGTTCGGCAGTTGTTAATACCCGTATGGGTTCTGTAGATGTGTTTTCTATTTTAGAAGATGGGAATATTGCTTACGTAAATTACCTGGCAATAAATGCGGGAACGATTGTACAAACAAAAACCATTATGCTTGAAAAACAACTGGAAGAAACTGCCGCGGAAGTGCTGAGTTTTGCCATTGCACAGATCAGAACGGACTTTAACAGCATTGCTGCTGAAATAATTGTACCCTTAGCCATTGAATACCCGGAAAATGAAATTAAGATTACCATACCAAAAGGAGGAGACAAGAGAAAGTTGCTCAATTTGTCTGAGAAGAATGTGAACCATTTCAGGGAAGAGCTTAGAAAGAGAAAAATGCTGAACCTGGAGGATAAAACCGCTGATGAGAAAATAAGAGTACTGGAACAATTAAAAACAGATTTAAAACTACCGGTTGTTCCATTACACATTGAATGCTTCGACAATTCAAACTTCCAGGGAAGCTACCCCGTATCGGCCATGGTATGTTTTAAAAATGGCGAACCAAGCAAAGCTGAATACCGTCGCTTTAAAATAAAAACGGTGGTTGGTATAAATGACTTTGCCTCCATGACTGAGGTTGTTTACAGGCGTTATAAGCGTCAGTTGGATGAAAAACAATCATTGCCGCAATTAATTATTATTGACGGTGGAAAAGGCCAGCTAAGTGCTGCCATGCAAAGTATATCTGCATTAAACCTGCCTGGCACTACCTCTGTGGTGGGGCTGGCAAAAAATGAAGAGGAGATTTTCTTTCCGGGTGATACCGAATCGTTAAAATTACCGTGGGATAGTGAAAGCCTGAAACTGATAAGAAGAATAAGAGATGAAGTACACAATTACGGAATAACTTATCATCGTAACCTTCGTAGCAAAGGTACTTTTGTAAATGAGCTTGAGCAGTTTAAAGGCATAGGAAAAGCAACAGCCGATTTACTGCTAAAGGAATTTAAGTCGGTTAAAAATATTAAGACAAAATCTTTTGAAGAATTAGCTGCCGTTACAGGAAAAGCAAAAGCAATTATCGTAATGAAAAATTTCGGGCAACCGGCTGCTGGAGAGGCAATATAAGATGGCAATTCATAGACAGACCAAAATAAAAAGGGGCTGAATAGAAATTCGGCCCCGTTTAAAATCCAATATCCTATGAAAAACCAAGACGAAGGTAGTAATTCAATTCTTTACAAACAATACCCTAAATAGGGTATATTGGGTATCCCTCCGTGCAAGTACACCCTTTTTAAAAAATCAATTGCCTATAACTTTGCGTTTACTTACAATTGTGTGGTAACAGTTCTTTGATCTTGTTGATGGGATGTGTTGCAATTATTTCCAGTGTACTGCGTAACCAGT
>JBBQLS010000211.1:0-4724 GCA_038328115.1 Chitinophagales bacterium | reverse complement strand
TCGGCAGTTAACGCAAATGTTACGGCAGTTTTCTGTTCTACAGTTCCTGCTTTTGGCTATACGCCACTTTCAGATGTATCGTACATAATTGAAACAAAAGAAAAACTGGATTGCCGTCCCTGCGGACTGCATGGCTACAAGGCCTGCCCTCAAAAACATTTTAAATGTGCGTTAACGATTGATCCCAAACGTCTAATTGAAACACTTAAAAAAACTGAAATAAATGTTGAGCATTGAAAACGATATTGAAAACTGCCTGGCAACGCTGCTCCAGGGCGGGCTGATATTGTACCCAACCGATACAGTGTGGGGCATTGGCTGCGATGCAACTGATGAAAATGCTGTTGCAAAAATTTATGCACTTAAAAAACGGTCGGATGAAAAAAGTATGATTGTTTTACTGGCAGGTGAAAACGAGATTCCAAAATATGTTACGCAGCCCAACCCCAAAATATTTGACTACATAAAAGGCATACACAAGCCTACCACTTTTATTTACGAAGGTGGTATCAACCTTGCCAAAAATATGATACAGCAAGATGGTACCATCGGCATACGCATAACAGCCGATCCTTTTTGTAAAAAACTTATCAGCCGGTTTGGAAAACCGCTGGTATCCACATCAGCCAATATTTCGGGCTATCCGGCACCAGCCTTTTTTGAAGATGTGGATTACGAAATAAAAAGCGGTGTTGACTATATAGTGCAACACCGCCAGGATGATGTAACAGCAGCATCACCATCTGCTATTGTAAAACTAAACGCCGATGGCTCTCTCACCATCATACGTGCATAAATGAACTTTGGCAAAGTTGGAAATATTATAAAGTAAGCCCTACGCCAATTTGTATGCTCTGACTCTTCCACTTTTCTTTATTATCAATATCATTTAAATTACTAAGGCCAACTGCATACCGTGCATAAATATTCAGGTGAGATATATTTACCTGCACGCCGCCCAGCATACTGAAGTTTCCCGATTTAAATGCTTCTTTTCCGTTCTGCACCAGGGTTTTACTTTTATTTGTAAGAATACCAAACTGAGGACCAGCCTGCAGTGTAATAAATTTTATGGGTTTGTAATTCAGCAAAATTGGAATGCTCAAATATTTCAACTGCACTTTATCTACCTTGTTAAACTGGTAAATAGTACTAAAATTACTGGAGGTATCAACGTTTATCTGGTTAAATAAAATTTCGGGTTGTATGGCAAATTTTTTACCCAGTCCCACCGAAAAAAAGCCACCCACATGGTAGCCAAAAGAAAACTGGTCATCAAAAGATTTACCGGTAAGCTTGTTGATGTTTGCACCGCCTTTAAAACCGATATGCAGTTTCTGGGCGCTTGCTGTGCCTGCGGTAATGCAGAAAATTGCGAGGATTAAGAGCTTTGTCTTCATAAATAAAAAATGTTTAGTTGGTAAACAGCACCAAGTAATATGCCAACGATCTGTTTAAAATTACAAACTTATGTTAAGAGAAGAACTGTTAAAACGAAAACCCTGCATTTACAGAAAAGATTGCACTGAACCTGTTCTCTGTTGTTTCAGGAAGATAATAATCTAAGTAAAGAATAGGTTGTATAAAAAACTTTTTAACCACGTATGTAAGATCGAAAGATGCAGCAACAGATTGAAACTGGAATTTATTGCTGTAATCAGATTTTTTACGTTTGCTGAAAGCAGGCCTGTCAAAGATTTTATTGGTATGGGTTTGCGTTAATTTATCGCTTCCCATATTCAACATCAGTGTGGGAATAAAATCCAGTTCATCTTTTTTTGATACTATATTATGAAAAGCAAAATCGTGGCCAACAGTTGCTGCTACAGAAAAATAGCTGGTCTTGTTATCGGTTGAATCTTTACCCGAAATAATAAAGGTTGTATCGCTGCCATTTGGTAAGGGAAGCAGCCGATGAACGGTTCTTTTAAAACTTACATAATTTGTTTCCTTGTATTTACCATTTGTATAACCCAAAGTTATACCTGGTTGAAAAAGTCCTTTTGCCAGTTTTACACTACCATACAAATCATTCTGGTAAAGCGATTTACTGTTGTATTTGTTCTGGTTACTTAAAAACCTGGTATAAGAAACTGCTGCATAAATGGTTTTGCCATAGTAATCATAACCGGCTGTAAGTGCTGTTTGGTATATCTCCGGCCTGTTGCTGCTGTCGCCTGTTATAAAAGCCGATACCCCAAAACTTAAACCATTCTTTAACCTGTAATTTACGACAGGCGTGTAGATGAGTTGTTTATTTACCCCCGTTGCATTGGCAGCATTGTTATGTTCGCTAAACGCTCCGTTACCAAGGCCAATGCTTACATCCAGGTAATTCTTATCTTTTCTTGTCATCATATTGATAAACTCATCGTTCTTAAACATCGAATCCAGTAAACGTTTATCTTCCTTGCTCAACGAATCAGTCTGTGCCATTGCAGACGATACAATAAATGAAAAGCTTATCAGCAGCAGGTATTTGCTCATAAAGGTTGAGTTAGCAGGTTTTAGATTACCAAAACCAAATTTAGTTTAATAGTTCGTAAAAAGTAATCATTTTGCATTTGATTTAATACAACAATCCATCTTAAAAACTTAAACGATGCTAAAAATGAAAATAAATACACTACCTTTGCGCCGATTATTTTAAAAACTGAGAATTACATGACATGCTCAGTTGCTGTTGAACATAGATATTCTTTCGGGATGATTTGATTTCCCTGACTTTTCCAACGGCCAAAGCATGACATTCCGGAAATACTGAGCCAGTCGAAGTATCGGAAATTTACATGTGGCTATCGCAAAACAATTTACATGAATGCATTTGAGGCTTTAGGCCTGAACGAACAGTTGGTACAATCTGTTACCGACCTGGGATTTGAAACCCCAACAGAAATACAGGTGAAAGCTATCCCTGTTTTATTATCGGGCACCACCGATTTTATTGGCCTGGCACAAACCGGTACCGGCAAAACCGCCGCTTTTGGTTTACCCTTATTACAATTAATTGATGGCAGCCAGCGTCATCCGCAGGCCTTGATCGTTTGCCCAACACGGGAACTGTGTCTGCAAATTACCAACGACCTGGAAACCTATAAAAAACACAGCAAAAATATTTATACCGAAGCAGTGTATGGCGGTGCATCCATCATGATGCAGATACGAAACCTGAAAAGAGGCGTACACATTGTTGTGGCAACACCGGGCCGTTTGATCGATTTGATCGAACGCAAAGCTATCGACCTGCAAAAAGTAAAATACGTGGTATTGGATGAGGCTGATGAAATGCTGAACATGGGCTTTAGGGATGATATTGATTTCGTGTTGAAAAACACCATCAACCGCGAAAGCACCTGGTTATTCAGTGCTACCATGCCACCGGAAGTTAGGGCCATCAGCAAAAACTACATGGAAACACCTAAAGAAGTTACGGTTGGTAAAAAGAACAGTGGTAACGTAAATATTGATCACCAGTTTTTTGTAGTGCCTGCAAGCCAGCGCTACGAAGCATTAAAGCGTTTAATTGATTTTAACCCAGGCATGTATGGTATCATCTTCACCCGTACCAAGGCAGATGCACAGGAAGTTTCAGAGCGTTTGGCAAAATCGGGTTACGAAATTGAAGCGTTGCATGGCGATCTGTCGCAGCAGCAGCGTGATAAAGTGATGGGCCGTTTCCGCAGTAAAAATCTGCAATTACTAATTGCAACCGATGTGGCTGCACGTGGTATTGATGTGGATGGCATTACCCATGTTATCAATTTTGAATTACCGGATGATATGGAAGTGTACACTCACCGTAGCGGCCGTACAGGCCGTGCGGGCAAAACCGGTATTTGTTTATCTATTTGCCATAGCAGGGAAAGTTACAAGATCAAGTCTCTGGAAAGAATGATCAATGCTCAGTTTCATAAAGTAGATGTACCATCGGGTAAAGATGTTTGCCGCAAACAATTTTTCCATTTTATGGATAAATTAATGCAGGCCGATGTTAGCCATGGCGATTACGAAACGTATATGCCTGACCTGATGGAAAAATTTGCTGATGTTAGCAAAGAAGAAGTTTTACAAAGAGTAGCTGCATTGGAGTTCGACCATTTTTTAAAGTATTATGAACATGCTGATGATTTGAACAAGGGCGATATACGTGGCGACAGAAGGCAGGTGGAAAGAAGTGGAAGTGCCGACGTGAATGGCAGCCGTAAAGAACGCACCAGCTTTAACAGCCGTAACAGTGGCTACACAAGATTATTTATTAACCTGGGTACCAAAGATGGTTTTTACAAAGCCAGTTTTTTACAATTTATTTTAGATGAAAGTGATTTGAAGAAAGAAGTACTTGGTAAAATAGACATGCGTGATATGAACAGTTGGATAGAAATTGACCAGGATGTTGCATCTACCATGATAAAAGCCATTGACGGCAAGCGCTACAACAACCGTACTGTGCGTATGAATGAGGCTGATGGCGGTTTTAAAAGGCCCAATGATGAAGGCGGCAGAAGCGACCGTGCTACAGAAGGAAGAAAAAGAATTTATGCGCCTAAAGAAAGAAGAAGTTTTAAATAAGAGTTTGATTTGAATTTGCCGGGAAGGCGGTAAGACGGGATTGAAAACGTCTGATCGGCTTTCCGGCATTTTTATCTCATGTGCTTTTCTATTCGTTTATCAACAAACTAAACTCCGCTAAAGTTTTAATGTCCAGTTTAGGGAAACTGTTATTT
>JBBQLS010000210.1:0-4834 GCA_038328115.1 Chitinophagales bacterium | reverse complement strand
CTAACAAAGAAGCATTTGAGTGTATTATTTTTCAGGAATAATTTTTCAAAACCCAGTTCCACCGATACTCTGCGGCAACGCACGGTGGTAAACAGGTCTTCAACAACAGCAGGTATCGGGCCAAAGCGGTCACCCATTTCTGCATGAAAAGCAACCAGGTCTTCTTCATTCTCACAATTATCCAGGCGGCTGTACAGCGATAATCTTTCTGTGATACTCTCTACATAACTATCCGGTATTAAAATCTCCAGGTCGGTATCAACACTGCAGTCGGTAACAAAATCGTCCTGCTGGGCAATTTCTGCTGCGTATAAATCTTTAAACTCGGTACGCTTTAATTCACGTACGGCTTCATCTAATATTTTATGATACATTTCAAAACCAATCTCGGCAATAAAACCACTTTGCTCGCCGCCCAGCATATTGCCGGCGCCACGTATATCAAGGTCTCTCATCGCAATCTGAAAGCCGCTGCCCAGGTCGCTGTATTGTTCTAAGGTTGATAAACGTTTCCGGCTGTCGGACGGCAACGTACTCATGGGCGGCGCCAGCAAATAACAGAAAGCTTTTTTATTACTGCGGCCAACCCTTCCTCTCAACTGGTGCAAATCACTTAAACCAAACTGGTGTGCGTTGTTTACAATAATGGTATTCACGTTTGGTATATCAACACCACTCTCTACAATATTAGTACAAACCAGCACATCATATTTCTTATCCATAAAATCAAGGATGGTATCTTCCAGATCGTCGCCATCCCCGCCCGTACCGGAACGGGCGGGCATTTGCCCGTGGGCGTAGGCAATACTAATATCCGGACAAAGGCCCTGTATAAATCCCTTCATCTCCGCCAAACCCTTTACCCGGTTGTGTATAAAGAAAACCTGTCCGCCTCTTTCGGTTTCGTAATAAATAATATCACGGATGGCATCTTCATTAAAAACCATTACTTCGGTTTGTATGGGTTGCCTGTTTGGTGGCGCTGTGTTGATGATGCTTAAATCCCTTGCACCCATCAAACTAAATTGCAGTGTGCGTGGTATGGGGGTTGCAGTAAGCGTTAAAGAATCAACCGTGGTGCGGAGTTGTTTTAATTTTTCTTTTGCAGCCACACCAAATTTTTGCTCTTCATCAATGATCATAATGCCAAGGTCTTTAAACTTAACATCTTTGCTAAGCAAGGCATGTGTGCCGATGATGATGTCAATTTTTCCTTCAGCAACTTTTGCTAAAGTTTCTTTTTTTTCTTTGGCCGATTTAAAACGGTTTATAAAATCAACCGTAACCGGAAAATCTTTTAAGCGATCACCAAATGTTTTATAATGCTGGTAAGCAAGAATGGTTGTTGGTACTAAAACCGCAGCCTGCTTACCATCGCAGCAGGTTTTAAAAGCAGCACGTATGGCAATTTCTGTTTTACCAAAACCAACATCGCCGCAAACCAGCCTGTCCATCGGCGATGGTTTTTCCATGTCACGTTTTACATCTTCGGTAGCCTTGCCCTGGTCTGGTGTATCTTCATAAATAAAACTGGCTTCCAGCTCAGTTTGCATGTAATTATCGGGCGTATGTGCAAAACCTTCACGGCTTTTTCGCTCGGCATATAATTTTATAAGGTCGGTTGCAATATCTTTTACCTGGCGCTTGGTTTTGTCTTTCAGTTTGTTCCAAACATCGCTGCCAAGCTTGTTCATTTTAGGCACGCTGCCTTCCTTGCCGCTGTACTTGCCAATTTTATGTAAGGAAGAAATATTTACATACAGCAGGTCGCCATCTTTGTATTGAATTCGTACAGCCTCCTGCATTTTTCCATTGGCTTCAATCTTTTGTAAGCCGCTGTACACACCAACTCCATGATCTATATGTGTTACATAATCGCCTGGCTGTAATTCACGCAGTGTTTTTAAAGTAAGCGCTTTATTCTTGCTAAAAGCCTGTTTAACTTTGTATTTATGGTAACGTTGAAATATCTGGTGATCGGTATAACAAACGTTTTTTAAATCATCGTCAATAAACCCTTCGTGTATAGAAGTTGAAATGGGTATTACATTGATCTCTGCTTTCAGATCAGTGAAAATCACATGCAACCTTTCTAACTGCTTTGGGTTATCTGCAAAAATATAGATGTTGTATTTTTTTGCCTCGTACTCTTTTAAATTTTTTATCAGCAGATCAAACTGGCGGTTGAAGGAGGGTTGTTCTTTGGTAGCAAAGTTGATCGTTGATCGTTGTTGGTTGTTCGTATCGAAGCTGGCTTTTGCACCAAACTCAATTATATGCCGCTGCTTTATTTCTGCTTCAATAATATTGGCAGTGATAAAATCATTTTTATTTAAATCGGTTTTGACATGGAGATCATCTTCTTCCTGTTGCCAAACTAAAGTATTTTGTGAGTCGCCAACTGTCAACTGCCAACTGTCAACTGCCAACTGCAATTCTTCTTCCTGCTGCTCAATTTTTTCTTTGATAAAATTCCAGTCCTCACTCCACACAACCGTGTTCTCCGGTAAAAATTCCATGATGGAAACTTTTTCACCGTCATCAAATTGTGTCTCCACATTTGGGATGATACTTACCTGCAATAATTTTCGTTCACTTAACTGCGTTTCGGGGTCAAAAATGCGGATACTGTCAACTTCGTTGCCAAATAATTCTATGCGGTAAGGTTTTTCATTACCGAAAGAATAAATATCCAGGATGCCGCCACGTACTGCAAACTGCCCGGGTTCATACACAAAATCGGTACGGGTGAAACCATAACCAATAAACTTCTCGTAAATCTCCACGCTGTCGATGGTATCGCCCTGTTTTATGGAGATGATGTTGGCAGAAAGCGTTTTTGGCAACACCACTTTTTCAAACAAAGCTTCGGGGTATGTTACAATAGCACCAACCCGGTTTTGCCCCATGGGATTTGAGAAACGGGTAAGACATTCGGTACGCAACATTACATGGCTGGCATTCAGCAGACGGTAGTTCTTTTTATTTTTAAAGGAAGACGGGAAATAAAAAAGGTTCAGCGCACTGGTAATATTTTCTAATGTGTTGTGAAAATAGGCCGCTTCTTCGGCATCCCGCAGGATAATAAGGTGATTTAATTGCGAAGCAGAAGCATGATTAAAAACCGCCGAAATGATGAATGGTGCTGCACTTCCATGCAATCCCTCAAGCTGAATTTGTTGCGGTTGAGACGCAGTTATCCTGTCCACTATTTTAAAACAGCGGGGGTCATTCAAATATCCGTTCAACAACATTTCCAGATTCATCGGGGCAGCAAAGATAGGCTGAATAAAAAATGCAGCACATATTCTGTTTAAAATTGCAATACCAAGGCGATAAAAGCGTTAACAGTATGTCTTATCAGCGAATTAATGTATATTTTTGTTAATGAGACTTATCCAAACAAAATCCAATGGTAATATAACCAAATGAAAAAATTCTATTCTTACTGTTTTTACCTGTTGCTTTTATCCGGTTGCTTTACGGCAACTGCGCAAAATACCGATATAGCCGTTCACTTCGCCGCAGGCAATTTTATTACAGGAAATAATATTCAGAAACAAAGCTTTCAAAAGGAAAATCTGCAGGCTTCTTTTTTCAACGGCAGTTATTATGCGTTGGTGCAGTTTTCAAAATTACCATCGCTGCAAATTCAAAATCAGTTAAGAAATGCAGGTTGCGATCTGCAGACATACCTGCCGGGCAATGCTTACCTGGCTGCTATAAAAAGTTCATTTAATTTTTTAAAGGCCAGCGATTTTGAGATCAGTTCCATCAACAACATCCCACCGGTTTATAAAAAAGATATTGCTTTTATAAATTACAAGGCGACAGCCGATAAACTAAATCAAAAATTAATTGCGGTAAGTTATTATACTTCTGTAAACAAAGCCGATGTAATTGCCGAACTGGAAAAAGCAGGCGCATTGATAGTGCCAACAAAATATTCAGAAGCTGATGTTGTTTTTATACAGGTGGATTTGAGTAAAGTTGATGCGATCGCTTCGCTGCCTTTCGTAAGTTATCTCGGCTTACAACCATTAACCGATAAGGAATTAAATTATAGAAGCATTGGCAAGCATGCTGTAGCAGCATTACTTTCTCCATCCGGAAAAAATTTAAGTGGTAAGGGAATTACAGTGGGTGTAGGCGATAATGCAGAAATTGCAACGCAAACACTTGATTTTACCGGCCGGGTTATTAACCGGGTGCCGGTACCTTACAGTTTTCATGGCATACATGTTTCGGGCACTGTGGCAGGCGCAGGCTTGCTTGATCCCAAACACAACGGAATGGCTCCCAGGGCAACAATCGTAAGCCAGTACTTCAGCGATATCATTACCTCGGCACCAACTTATGTGACCGATTATAATATGGTTGTAACAAACAACTCGTACGCTTATGCAGATGCTGGTTGCCCCGGCGAAGGTGCTTACGATGTAATAAGTAATTATGTTGATAAACAAATGGGCAACTATAGAAAATTGCTGCATGTTTTTGCCGCCGGTAATGATGGTGGCACCACCTGCTCGCCATACTCAACCAATTTTGCAAGTATCAAATCGGGCTACCAGGTTGCAAAAAATGTTTTAACCGTGGGTGCTGTTGATACACTGTATGACGTAGCATCTTTTTCCAGTCGTGGCCCGGTTAACGATGGCAGGCTAAAACCTGAGATTATGGCAACGGGTTACAATGTTTTTTCTACACGTCATTTTTTTACCTATGGGTATAGCAGCGGCACAAGTATGGCTTCGCCAATTGTTGCAGGCACCGCCACTTTGTTAAATGAACAATACCGTAAATCAAATGCAGGTGCAGTGCCGCAGGCAGC
>JBBQLS010000209.1:0-4872 GCA_038328115.1 Chitinophagales bacterium | reverse complement strand
AAAAATAAGGCAAAAACCTTTTGCAGCAAATTATTTACTGAAAGTTTTTCCCCAATTCGTTATTTAGTGCAATAATTTCTTTACCAACAGCGGAATAACTCACTTATTTTTGTCAATATATTTTTTTATGCAGGATTTCTTCAAAAACAAAGTAGTAGTAATTACCGGTGGCAGCGATGGCATAGGCAAAGCATTGGTTGATACCTTGATACCACTGGGCGCCAAAGTAGCCACCTGTGCCCGTAACCAGGATAAATTATATGATCTGCAGTTACTGCATTCCGGTAAGCCCCTGCATACTATCGTGGCCGATGTTAGCAGTTACAGCGATTGCAAAAACTTTATAGATAGTACCATACAGTTTTTTGGAGGTATAGATATCCTTATCAACAATGCAGGTGTTTCCATGAGGGCGCTGGTGAAAGACCTGGAAGTAGAAGTAATAGAAAAAGTGATGGACATCAATTTTAAAGGAACATTATATTGTACAAAACTGGCGCTTGATTCAATCATAGAACGCAAAGGATCTATTGTGGGTGTATCTTCCATTGCCGGTTACCGGGGTTTGCCCGGCCGCAGCGGCTACTCGGCCAGCAAATATGCAGTTACCGGTTTTCTGGAAGCACTGAGAACAGAAATGTTAGACAGCGGTGTGAATGTAATGTGGGTTTGCCCAGGATTCACAACGTCCAACATTCGCAAAGCTGCACTTAATAAAAAAGGACGTGCTCAGGGCGAAAGCCCCATGGACGAAGGAAAAATGATGAGTTCGGAAAAATGTGCTGAATATATTCTGGAGGCCATTGTAAAAAGAAAAAGAACCCTGGTGCTTACTTTTAAAGGAAAACAAACTGTTTTTATGAACCGGTTTTTTCCCTCCATCACAGACAAACTGGTAAAAAACTTCTTCTTTAAAAAAGGAGAGTTGGTGCGTTAATCCGTTAATCCGTTAAAACGTTAATTAGGATATGCGTTTTACGAATTAACCAATTAACAAATTAACAAATTAACGTTTAAAAATGCCTTTACTAACCCTTACATCAGACATTGGCCAGCAGGATTTCCTGATTGGTGCTGTTAAAGGGCAATTATTACAAACCAACGAGCAGTTTTCATTAGTTGATATTTCTCACAATCTTTCGCCATTCAATTATCCACAGGCAGCTTATGTTTGCCGTAATGCAATCAAGAATTTTCCTGCAGGCACTTTTCATTTAATATTGGTTAATTTATTTGATGAAAAGCCCGAACACATGTTACTGGCTGAACACGACGGCCAGTTTATTGGCTGTGCAGATAATGGTTTACTCACCATGATATTGGAAGAAGTACCACAAAAAACAGTGGCATTGGCACTGGATAAAAATCAGCAAAAAAATACCATTTACTGCGCCTCGGTTTTTGCAAAAGCCTTTAACGATCTGCTTGCCGGTAAAAAACTGGAAGAGATTGGTGATACCGATGTTTCCATCCATGTTAAAAATCCACTGAGGCCCATGCTGGGCAGCGATTATATTGAAGGGCAGATTATTTTTATAGATAATTTCGAAAACGTAATTGTAAATATTCACCACGAAGAATTTGAAGAGCAGCGAAAAGGTCGCAGCTTTAAAATAGTATTTAAAAGAGATGAAGTAATAGACCGGATTAGTGAAACCTATGCCGATGTGAACGAAGGAGAAAAGCTGGCCCTATTTAATTCGGCCGGGTACCTGGAAATTGCCATCAACAAAGGAAATGCAGCAGGGTTGCTGGGTTTACAAAATTTTTCGGAAAAGCAGTTACAGCAAAGCCAGTATATGAACAGCAGGCTTTTTTATCAAACGGTGAAGGTTTATTTTGAGTAACACCCTCCGCCCCCTGTACTTCGACTTCGCTCAGGATGAGTGGGAACTTTGGAGAATGATTTTTAAACCGCTTACAATTAGTTCAACGTTGAAATTAAATTTGAAACTCTATTTTTAATAAAACACAATTAATTCTCCGCTGCGGCGGATCAGGGGCTTGGCATTCTTAAAAAACATATCTAACGATAAATCTACCGATAAAGAACTGCTGGCAACTTTTAAAGCCACGGGCGATATTGAGCATTTAAGTAACCTGTACCAAAGGTATATGGACCTGGTATTTGGTGTTTGCCTCAAATATTTTAAAGATACCGAACGCTCTAAAGATGCTGTTATGGACATTTTTAACGAATTAAACAGCAAATTAAGGGCACATGAGGTGGATAATTTTAAAGGCTGGCTTCATGTGGTAACCCGAAATTACTGCCTGATGCAGTTAAGAAGCCCCCGAAACATAAAAACTACAGAATTTAATCCTGTTTTTATGTATTCTGAAGAAAATACGCATCTGAATGGCGAGGCTTTTGAAAAAGAAGAAAATTTTAAGAAATTAGAGGAATGTATGCAGGCTTTACCGGGCGAACAACAGCAAACGGTAAAATTATTTTACCTGGAAAGCAAATGTTATAACGAAATTGCAGCCATTACAGGTTTTGAATGGAATAAAGTGCGGAGTTATATTCAAAATGGAAAACGTAATTTAAAAATTTGTATGGATGAAAAGGGAGGAGTTAGCATTTAGGAATTGAGAATTAGGAATTAGGAATTGAGATCTGCAATCTGGCTAGAACATGCAATTGATTATTTTAAATGAGTCATGAGCGGTAAAGAAAAAAATATTAATTACACAGCAAGGGATATTGAGCAATACCTGGCAGGCAAGCTGTTGCCGCAACAAATGCACGCCATGGAAAAAGCTGCATTAGATGATCTGTTTTTGGCAGAAGCTATGGAAGGATATGAAGCGGTGAAGGACAAAGAATGGAACAACCAACTGGTGGCTTTACGTGAAGAACTAAGCAACAAGGGTGCCACTGCTAAAGTAATTTCGCTGCACAAGCCAAAAAATAACTGGAGGAGGATTGCTGCTGCCGTTCTTATAATCGGCTCTGGTGCCACTTTAACTTTTATACTTAACCGCAATAAAAAAGAGGAGAACGAGAAACAACAAATTGTCCAGACTATTCCGGTTATTAAAGACACTATTACACAAATTGAAATCCCTGCTCCAGCTTCTGTTACGCAATCACTCAATCCCAGTGCATCTGCCAGCAAAGAAGATAAAAAAACAATTCCTGGAACCATTGCTCAGGTTAACAAAATAAATACCAAGGTACAAGAGAATATTATTTTAGAACCTGGTGCCCCAGTCTTTAAACCTACTGCGCCGGCTGTTTCGGGCGCTGCTGCTGCCAATGATAAAATCGCTTCAATTACACCACCTGCAGGCACCAGTTCCGCAAATGAAGATGCAAATCTTATAACAGATGTAAGTGCAGACAAAGCCAAATCAGCAGCCAAAAAAAGCGATGAACTTGAGGCATTGGCTGCCCGTCAAAAAAGCCAGGCACCGGCATCTGCAAAAAAAGACGCGGTGCTTAATAATTT
The DNA here is from genome assembly GCA_038328115.1 of Chitinophagales bacterium. Classification (GTDB taxonomy): domain Bacteria; phylum Bacteroidota; class Bacteroidia; order Chitinophagales; family Chitinophagaceae; genus Ferruginibacter. The sequence continues at coordinate 1,417 of JBBQLS010000209.1, read as the reverse complement.
TTTTACGGCACAAGTGGTGGCTGAAGATAATACCCCACTTCCCTTCACTAATATCTCTATAAAAAAAGAAAACTTTGGAACCTATGCCGATGCAAAAGGCATGGTACGCCTTGTATCAACTGATAGTATTTTAAATATAGAAGTAAAATCGGTAGGTTACCAGCCAAAAACATTCGCATTGCGCAATAACCAGGCGCAAACAAAAATTATTCTGCAGGAAGAAGAAGTGGCGCTCAAAGACAGAAAAGTGATAGGAAATGTAACAAAAGCGAGCAGCCAACCTTTACGCAGGGCCAGGCTTGTAAAAGATTCTGCCGTTAATGTTGAACCGGCAGATGGCTGGGATAATTACGATACATATGTTGCCAACAATCTTGATATTCCGGAAGCTGCATTAATTGGTGACCAGCACGGAGAAGTCGAAATATCTTTTGATGTTAAGTCGAACGGAACCATCTCCAATATCCGCATCAACAAATCGTTAGGTGCCGAATATGATGATGCTGCCAAGCGTCTCATCCAGGAAGGACCCCAATGGAAGGTAAAAAAAGGAAAGAAAACATCTGCCAGTGTTAAAGTACAGTTTTAGACCACTCGGTTAATCTCATTCCGTTACCTATCATTTTTAGTACCTTAGTCAATTAAAAATATGCTATGAAAAAAATATGCTTATCTCTCCTTGCAGTTGCCGGCTTTGTTATTTTAAGCACGGCCCAGGTAAAAATGCCGGCACCCTCTCCTACTCAAACCATAAAACAGGATTTTGGAATCGGCAGCATTGAACTAACGTATTCTAGGCCATCTATAAAAGGGCGTAGCATTTACGGCGACCTGGTTCCATTTAATAAATTATGGCGCACCGGCGCAAACGCAGCAACCCGGCTGTTTTTTAGCGAGCCAATAGAAATCGGTGGCAAAAAATTAGATAGTGGTACTTACGTTTTATATACCATTCCCGGTATTGATAACTGGGATGTGATCCTGAACAAAGGGCTGGAAAACTGGGGTACTGATGGTTATAAACAAACCCAGGATGTGATTCGTTTTAAAATTGAACCCATGAGAATGAAAAACAAACTGGAAACATTTACTATGGACTTCTCGGAAATTACACCCGAAACCTGTTCTTTAAATATCAAGTGGGAAAAGACTTCCATATCGATACCAATAGTGGCAAATTTTAAAGATAAAGTTAGAATGCAGCTTGAAGCGGCCATGAAAACTGATAAAAAACCTTACTGGCAGGCTGCACAGTTTTACAATGAATACGATAAAAATTTAGCCGTGGCATTAGACAACGTAAACAAAGCAATTGACGAAAACAAAGAAGCATATTGGATGTGGATTTACAAAGCCAAAATACAAAAAGATATGGGCGATATGACGGGTGCCATGGAAAGTTCTAAAAAATCAATGG
>JBBQLS010000208.1:0-4953 GCA_038328115.1 Chitinophagales bacterium | reverse complement strand
TAATATAATATTCAATAGTCTTGATGATGTCGAAAATACTTTGACTAATGCGTTACTAAAATATCACTTACAAAAAGATGATGTGATGAAATTATCGAAAGGATTCTTACCTATTTAGTAGTTTTGATAGCGGTTTATTATCAGACCATTTTTGAATTCGAAATAGTTCACTATTCTTTCATCCAAAAAATAACCTGAAACCCTTATCTGTTTTGTATTTGAAACCCTCGCTACGATTTCAACTGCAATATCCGGGTTAAACAGCTACCATGTTCTCATACTATTCCTTAAAAGCTATATATTAGGTCATAAAATAAATTCATCCTTTTGCAGCACCCGCATCACACAAAAGCAGTAGTCCTTCTTTATGGTATTAATGGCCTATGCACCTGTATTAATTAACCTGAATCATGTCAGGAATGATCAATATCATTTTTTCGGAAATATTCAATCTCTATATTTAGCCTATATACACTGGTAACATGTATATAGCGGTTTGCCGTTTTCTACTGTCAAAGTAATTTTATATGAAACCTGTTCAAGTTATATCCGTTGGTATTGTATCGCTTTTTATAACAGGATGTTTTAGTGTAAAAAGTAATAGCCGGTTTTCATATAGCAAATTATCGCCTGCAGATTATACTGCGGTACTTAAAGACAGCAGCAACTTTTACCTGATAGATGTACGAACCAGAGGAGAATTCAAGAAAGCACATTTTACAAATGCTGTAAATTTCAGCTACCTAAAATTTCATTTTGGGCGTGACGTAGACTCATTAGACAGGAATAAACTGGTATTGCTGTATTGTCAAACATGCCACCGCAGCCCGTTGGCTGCCCGAAAAATAAAACATATGGGGTTCAGAAAAGTGATTGACCTTAAAGGCGGTTTTAGAAAGAGGCTCTTGCCAGCTGATTAATTTTTTCATTTGCACAAACCTGCTGGCAGGCAAGTATGCCATCACACAGGGCCAGTCCGCTTTGCTGTGCCATTAAGGAATGATTCTTCTCCATTAAGAAATATTTTGACTGAAACCCGCTGTGACAGCGCTCTTAAATTGTATATTTATATCTGCCAAAACTCAGCTTATGAATTCCAAAATATTTTTCACCCTGTCTGTTATTGCGTTTCTAATTGTGGCAGGTTTCAGGTACTCAACAAAAAGCAACAACCCTACTGCTGTTTTAAAGGAAGATCTATATAAATTCCGGCAGGTTATACAATGCTCTCCTGACTGGAACATTTTAAATGCAGACAGCCTTGCTGATGGCATCGGCGTACTGACTGGCTGGGGCAATTACCGCTGGAACATCAATACAAAAAGTGACAGTGCCCGTTTATATTTTAACCAGGGCATCAATATGTATTATGCTTTTCACATTATTGAATCCATGGCATCGTTTAAAAAAGCTGCCAGGTTTGATGATACAAATGCCATGATCTGTTGGGCACAGGCACTGGTTTATGGGCCCAATATTAATGATTATGAATATGCCGCTACGCCTGACGCATACGCTGCGGCACAAAAGGCGCTGGTACTGAAGGGCAACTGCACCCCAAAAGAAAAAGTATTGATTGAAGCGATGGCTGTCAGATATACAACAGACAGTACTGTAAGCCGAAAATCGCTCAATCAATTATATGCATTTGCTATGGAAAAGGCCTATAGCCAATATGCAACTGATGCAGATATAGGCACTTTATATGCCGATGCATTGATGCTGCAACACCCTTGGGATTACTGGAAACATAACGGCGATGCAGAGCCTTGGACACCGCACCTGTTAACGGTACTGGAAGGAGTAATTAAAAACAGCCCCAATCATCCCGGTGCCAACCACTATTATATTCATGCAGTGGAAGCTTCTAAAAATTCTAAAAGAGCCATGGCCAGTGCAAACCGGCTTGGCAGTTTAATGCCGGGTGTTGCACACATGATACATATGCCCTCTCATATTTACATCCGTAACGGAAAATATACAGCAGGTGAAAAAGTAAATGAAATGTCGGTTAAGGGATACAATGATTACCTGTCGGCTTATCCCGATGTAAAAAATAATATGGCACTTTACCTGATACATAACCTGCATATGCAAACTACCTGCGCTATGATGAAAGCGAATTATGCCTATAGCAATAAAGCTGCTGTTGACTGCAGGCAGAGCTTTGATACCAGCTATTTATCCATGTCAGCGCCTTTTGGCACCTACATGCAATACCTGTATATGACCCCCGTCTTTACCGATGTTCGTTTTGCAAAATGGGATATTATTTTAAGCAGTAAAGCTGTGCCCGATAATTATGTGTATGCTGCTGTATTGTGGCATTGGGCCAGGGGAATGGCTTTTGCAGGAAAAAATAAGATTATTGAAGCCACTGCCGAATTGAAAATAATTCAGGATAAAATGGCCGCACCTGATATGCTGGTGGTGATGCAACCATTTAATGCACCGGAAGCTGCAGCAAAAGTTGCCGAAAAAATATTAGCTGCATCCATTGCAGGGCATGAAAATAATTTTGCAAAAGCAATAGCGTTATTATCCGAAGCTGTAACAAGTGAAGATGCGTTGATTTACAACGAACCGAGGGACTGGCTGTTGCCGGCAAGACAATATCTTGGGTATGCCTTACTACATGCAGGCAATACCAGCATGGCGGAAAAAATGTTTAAAGAAGATCTGGTGGATAATCCCGATAACCACTGGACATTGTTTGGCCTTTATCAGACCTTGCAGCAACAGAAAAAAAAGGCAGAAGCAACTACCATAAAAAAGCAATTTGATAAGGCTTTTGAAGACGCCGATATTTTACCGGGCACAGGCTTCTTTTAATATTGCAGCCCGCCTATCTGAGCCAGGTCATGCCGTTTTGTATCCACGGGGTCTGCAAACAGATTTATTAAAATACAATATCCTGCTAAAACAAAATATCTCATCTATTCTTTTACAAACCTCAATACTTTAGTGCGGCCATTATTTACCATACCATATATTGTATAAGTACCATTGACCAACTGCTTTGTTTGCTAAGCTTTTGAGGGTATTGCAAAAATATCGGGATAGAGAAATAATCTCCATACTCAATTTGTAGCATGGCAAATGATAAAGACAGTTTAAAACAACTCCGGAATTCATTAAACACAACCTCCCATATTGCCCGTAATGTTATAATTTTAGCCTTATTTTACCGTAAAATTTACAAACAGAAGTGCTAATGACGGGTTCGCTGATGGAGAAAGCTGATGTTTTGAAGGTCTGTGTTATAATTCCTACATATAACAACGCAGCTACACTTGCCAACGTAATTGAAGAGGTGGCGCAATACAGCGGCCATATTATTGTAGTAAACGATGGGGCAACCGATAATACAGTTGAAATTGTAAAACAGTTTCCCGTTGTTCAATTCATCAACTATACTCCAAACGTTGGCAAAGGGTGGGCACTTCGTAAAGCATTCAGATATGCCATTGATGCCGGATATAAATATGCCATCAGCATAGATTCTGATGGTCAGCATTTTGCAAAAGACCTGCCGGCATTTATAAACAAAGTGGAAGAAGAACCCAACGCAGTTATTATTGGTGCAAGAAATATGGGACAGGCATCTGTGCCCGGTGGCAGCAGCTTCGGTAATAAATTCTCTAATTTTTGGTTTAAGGTTGAAACAGGAATTACCAGTCCTGATACACAATCGGGTTACCGTTTATATCCGCTTGAACCATTAAAAAAAATGTGCTTCATCACCCGTAAATACGAATTTGAAATTGAAGTGCTGGTGAGGTTGGCCTGGAAGGGCGTTAAAGTAATTTCAGTTCCGGTTACGGTTTACTATGCACCAAAAGAAGAACGCATTTCGCACTTCAGGCCGTTTAAAGATTTTTTCCGCATCAGTGTATTAAATACCGTTTTAGTGCTCATCACGTTGCTGTATATAAAACCACGAGATGTTATCAGAACTCTTTTCAGCCCTAAAAAAATGAAGAATGTGCTGGAAGAGCATTTGTTTAATCCGCATCATTCGCCACAATTAAAAGCCATGTCGGTTGCGGTTGGCATTTTTATGGGCATCGTTCCCATCTGGGGCTTTCAACTGGCGGTAGCTATTTTCATTGCCATTTTATGTAAGCTAAATAAACCACTGGTGATCATTGCAGCAAACATCAGCATACCGCCTATGATTCCCATCATTATTTTTTTAAGCTATAAAATGGGAGCTTTTTGGATGGGTGCCAACGCCATGCAGATTGATTTCAACAATTCGATAACGCTCGATTCTATTAAAAACAATCTTATACAATATATTTACGGAAGTATATCATTGGCAATTGTTGCTGCAATTGCATTTGGCCTGCTCACGTTTATTTTTTTAAAATGGTTCGGTAAAAAACGGGCGGTTATTTCAAAGGCTGATTAGTACATGGAAAAGATATTACTCAACATCTATAATTTTTATACAAAGCGTCGGCCCGCTTTATATATTACGTTTATAGCACTGCTGTTACTGTCGGGATTTTTTGCCTGGAAGCTGAAATTTGAAGAAGACATTTCTAAAATTTTACCAAAGGATAAAAAGATTGAAAAACTGAACGAGGTTTTTCAAAACTCAAAATTTATTGATAAACTGGTTGTAACAGTATCGTTAAAAGATACCGCTGCTGCAGCGCCCGACAGCCTGGTAACTTTTGCAGATACATTGGTAGAAAACATACAGCAACGATTAGCACCTTTCATCGCAAAAATAAATTACAAGGTAGATGATGATCTGGCCCTGCAATTATTTGGCACGGTTAGCGATCACCTGCCGGTTTACCTTAGTGAAAAGGATTATGCAGCCATTGACTCGCTGATAACGCCTGCAAAAGTTAAAGAAACACTGGAGCAGGATCTTCGCACACTCACCTCACCGGCCGGCTTTGCATTAAAGAGCATGATCAGCAAAGACCCGGTGGGCAT
>JBBQLS010000207.1:0-4985 GCA_038328115.1 Chitinophagales bacterium | reverse complement strand
TTGAATATCCAGCAATAACACTTTCAATCCCACTCCTGCAAAATGACAGGCGATACGACTGCCCATTACCCCACTTCCTAATACAGCTACTTTTTTTATGATTCTCTTTGACATAATCTAAAATTAGTTAGTTAAACAACTATTTGATAAATCGAAATTAAGACATTTGCAATTAAGCTGAAAATAAAAACCAAAAGAGTGCATTAGAATTTTCGTTCGGCGGATCCTATCATGGACGGTGAGGACAACGCTGACGCCGAGAAGGTAATGCGGTTATGGCTTTAGCAGGATAACAATTGATTTGTCAACACCCATATTCCGCTGGAAAAAGTAATTTACCAGGCTAAAAGAGGAATTATCTACCCAGGTTAAAACGGGGTATTTGGGAAAGTAGTGACTAAGAAAACTGCTTTGAAAATAATATCCCGACAAGGCATTTACTTTTGATTTACTGATCACTGATGCAATGCTATCTGCCCATGAATTTATTTCAGTCTTATTAATGGTATATGGATTGAAAAGCGGGATATAGTAAGATGTAAAAAAGCTGCTATCGCTAAAAGTTGATAAAAGATTTGCCCGCCCTGATTCGACAATTATTTTATTCTGCAAATGATACGTCTGCCTTAGTTTAATTAATGATTGTAAGATTATTGGCGAATTTAAATCACCCAAATTTTTTATATCAAGCCAAATGCTGGATTGCATTTCTTTTTGCTGATATAATTGCAGTAGCTCATTCAAATTATAACCAATGCTTTTATCGGCATCATGATGCACATCAAAGATTTTTTTTGTTGTGTCAAAATAAACATCACATTCAAAACCTGCGATATCAGTGCTAAGTTTATTCAGTTCCTCTTTGGTATTAACACCTTTTTTCCAGGTTTTATCTCTATTGATAAGTGTACTTTTGCTTTGAGGCAGCAATGTTTTTTGTCGAGCTTTTGTAAAAGTTTTTGGAAACAAAACCCTGGTTTGTCCTTTATGCTGCAGCACATCAACCAACAGGTACAAACTAATGATAAACACCATTAGCTTATATTTGTTTTGTGCAATCCACTTCAGCATGAACACCCGGTTTTATGAAATTTAAAATTTTACCTTCATCAGGTAAGGACATCTGGCAAAATAACAAACCGTTCATTTGGTTTTTATTAAGCCTGTTATTGATTCATTCCGTTTTAAAAATAATATTTTATCAGTACAACCAGTCATTATTATTTAGCGGGGCTGAAAAAGAATTACCGGGGGGCCGGAGTTTACAGCTGCTGAAATGGTCGCTGTCGGTTGATTTACTTACCTTATTAAGCATTAATTCAATTTTATTATTTGCCCTCACAGCCGGCCAGTTTGTTTCACAAAAATTATCCGCCTGGTTTATTATCCCGCTCTTTGTTGTAATCAACAGTTTTGCTGTAATCCTTAATCTTGTTGATATATTTTATTTCCACTTTCATTTTCAGCGGGCAAATGCCGATCTGCTATACGTGCTCGATCATCCGCTGAACAGGCTAAAGCAACAAAATTTCTTTATCATATTTGCTTTTGTTGCAGGTTTTATAGCCATTATAATGCTGGTTTGGATTTTACACAGAAGATTGTACAAGTCTTTTGCAAAAGGTAATAATTGCAGGTTTGTCAGAGGGCTGTTTATCGTTACGGCCGTAATTGCTATGGTCTTCAAAAACATTTTTATAAAAATACTGCTGCCAACATATCCCCTGGTTGAATTAAAAAGCAGCCAGTTACCGGTAGTCCAAAACTCTTTTCACACATTTGTGTATTCTGTTTTTAGAAGTGGTGCAGGCATGCAGGTAAATAATTACATGACGGCAACAGCATGTGATTCTATTTTTCCGGTCAGGAAAAAGTTAAACATTGATAAAAGCCTAACAAGCAAACCAAACATAGTGCTTTTCATTATGGAAAGCGTACCTTATGATTTTTTTGATGCTGCCGGTGCTTATAAAGTAAGCATGCCTTTCTTTGATTCGCTGCTTCAAAAAAGCACCTTTTTCAACAACGCTTTTTGTTACGACCACCAGTCAACCAGAGGAATAACGGCCATACTTGCCGGCATTCCAACACTGTCCGATATTCCGGTTTATCACTCATCGCACATTAACATGCCGATCACACCCATAGGATCGGCATTGAAGAAACTGAATTACAGTTCGTTATTTTGCATTGGGGATGAATATGATAATTTTGGATTTGCCAAATTTGCCAACTGGATGGGCATTGATAAATATTACAGCAAAGAAGGTATACCCAATTACAAAAATTTACCGGAACATAGTATGGGTTTGCAGGATGAATATGTGCTGGACTTTTTTCTGCAGAAAATAAATCGGGAGCAGTCACCCTTTTTTGCCATTCATTACAATATCTCTACTCATTTTCCCTACGATATCCCGGAGAGTTTTGCAGCAAAATCGACCCCCAGTTACACTCCTGCCATGAAAGCCATGCAGTACTACGACCACAGCTTACAACAGTTTTTTAACCAGGCAAAAAATGAGCCCTGGTTTGCAAATACAACATTTATTTTCTGTTCCGACCACTGGCTATTTCCTGAGGGAAAGCCGGGAGCCTATACCCCGGTTTCGTCTTACCGTATCCCTGTTATCATTTACGAGCCTTTTGTAAATAAAAAAGAGATCCATAATAAGCTGGCAAGCCAGTTTGATATTGCAGCAACGGTTTTAAGTTTTGCAGGATACAACGATAGTATTATCTCTTACGGAAATAGTTTGACTGACAGCAGTTTGATCAATAACTATGTTTATTCCAGGTCGAGCAACAGCATGTACCTGGTTAGAGATAGCAATTATATTTTGGGGTTTAATACAATAAACAACAAAGCTGAGTTTTTGTACAACTATAAAAAAGACATGCAGTTAACACAAAATCTCTCCGAAGATAAAAATTCAGCTACATTTAAGAACAAACTGCTTTTACAGATCAGGGCTTTTTTGCAAAAAGCAAACTCGCAATATAATGGCGATGCGTTTAAATAAATAAGGCCCGTTAACAGGCCTTATTTGTATCTATCTCACGCTTTATTTAATCTGGTTACTTAATCTTCGAAATACTCCACTAAATTACTGTTTACAAATCCCCATTTACCTGCGGCATTTTTTACCATAACAAAGTCGCTGTTTTTTAAAGGCCTCACCTCAGCAAATCTTGGAAGTAGCACGTTACCGTTACTTGAAAAAACATAACCCTTATATATGTTGCTTGCTGTTAAAATAAAACCACCACCAGTACTATCATAAGTTATATCGCTGTATATAGGCTCAACAATACTTTTATACTTAGTATCCTTAATACCTGTTTGTCCATCTTTTGTATAAATGAAATAGGTGCTGCCATTTAAAGCTTTAACGTCCTGAATCTTAGAATTGTCTACTGCAAAGTAGGGTGAGCCTGTCCCAAATAAAATTCCTTTTAATCCATTTTTATCAACTTTCAGGTATACCATCGGGCCAATATTGATCTTTTCGATGGAGGTATATTCAAAGGGAACAACTACATCAAACTTATTGTTGAATACGCCGTAGTTGTTGTTTCTTACAGCGATATAATATGTTTCGTCTGCATTGGCAATAATTTTATAATCGCCGGTGATCTTGTCAAACAAATCACTTTTTTGAATGGTACTGTAATTTGAGACTACCGTAACCGTATTAGGTTTATCATTATCCACAACAATATTTTCATTTATCGCCGGGCATTTGGTTAACTGGGTTCCTTTAGTGTCAATACATATTTCGTAACCATTTGCATCTAGCGAAGCTCCTGCAAAGAGCACTGTTTTTTGTGTTTCAGGTGCTTTCTGCTTAGGATTTGGTTTGGTATCGGATCCATAAAAACCAAATTGAAATGGTTTGGCAGAAAAATATTTGAATGGTATAACTACTTTTCCTTCTTTATTTATGTATCCAAACTTGCCACCCTTTTTTACCGCTGCAAAGCCTTCGTAAAACCGTTGAGCTTCTTCGTATTCAGGCTTTATAACAATGGCTTTGTTTACATCGGAATATCCCCATAAATCACCTTTTCGATATGGAATAAATGACATATCCGCTGTCTGGGCAAATACAGGAATTGTAAATGCCAGAAATAAGACGAGTATTAAGTTTTTGCTGTTCATATTAGTAGTTTTAGTTTTACTGTTAACAAAAATAAGTCCAAACAGGTGAAAATGACCAAACCGGCGTTAAATTAACGAGCATTTAAGTAATAAAAGTAAGAATTATATAAAATAAAATTCCATACAAAGCTCTGTTATCAGTGCAGTTTTAACTTACACCACTTCCACTATCAACTACCGTATCCGGATTTATGAAATGTAATTTGCCGGCTTTATCTTCTGCCATTAAGATCATTCCCTGGCTTTCAATACCTCTCATTTTACGGGGAGCCAGGTTTGCAACCACTACTACCTGTTTGCCAACAATATCTTCCGGATTAAAATGCAGGGCAATTCCGCTTACAATGGTCCTTGTTTCAAATCCAAGGTCAACTGTTAGTTTTAAAAGCTTATCTGCTTTTTCTACTTTTTCAGCAGTAAGAATGGTCCCCACTTTCAAATCAATCTTTGCAAAATCATCGAATTGTATTTCCGGTTTAGCCCCCCCACCCCCCAAGGGGGGATTAACAGCCCCTTCTGTTACCGGGCTCTTTTCTTTATTTTCCATTTTAATTTTTTCGCTTTTAATTTTTAACTTCTCTACCTGGGTTTTTACTTCGTCATCTTCTATTTTCCTGAACAGTAATTCGGGTGGCCTTAATGAATAGCCAACGCTTACCAATTTTGCTCTTCCGGCATTTTCCCAATCCAGCATTTTATCAACCACCTTTAGCATATAACACATTTTTTTTGCTGCATAAGGTAAAAACGGGTTGATGAATACAGCCAAATTGGCCGTTAACTGCAAACATACATGCAGGCAGTTATCAATTTGTTTTTGAGC
>JBBQLS010000206.1:0-4996 GCA_038328115.1 Chitinophagales bacterium | reverse complement strand
TATTTCAGCGGCCATGGCGAAATGGAAAATGTTACCATGAATAAAAACGGATACCTTATCTGTTACAATACGCCATCAGTTGCTTTTGTAAACATGGGCCTAAGTATCGATTACCTGAATGATATTGTAAACACCATATCGGTTCAAACAAAAGCAAAAGTAATTGTAATCACAGATGCATGTCATTCTGGTAAGATGAATGACAACAACTTCAAAGGCAATTTTTTTGTGGGCGAACAACTGATGCTGAAAAAAGAGAATGAAATCAGGATGGCATCCAGCAAACCAGATCAGTTGTCGAACGAAAAAGAAGATTGGGGTGGGGGAAGAGGTGTGTTTTCTTACTACCTCGTTAACGGGTTGCAGGGGGGCCTTGCAGATGCTGATCATAACGGAATTGTAAGCGTAGGTGAGCTAAAAAATTACCTGGAAAACAAAATGGCCAGCGACCTTGTTCTTAAAAACGATGGCGATATACAAACCCCGGTAATTAACGGAAGCAGCGATTTTCAGCTTGCTACAGTTGTAGATTCGGAAGCAAAAAAATTTAAAGCGCAGGCTAAAAGTGATTCTGTTGCCATTGTTATGCTGATGAGTACAATGCCTGCTGTGAACGAAGAAGATAATGCTGAACCGGAAGACTATTTTTTTACGCAGCTAAAAAAACAAAACCTGGAAGGTTTAACAGACAGTTTAAAACTGAATACCCTTACCAATGAAGCTATTGTTTTTTCACTGATAAATAAACTGAAAGACTCAGCACTTACAGAAAAAGCCAAAAATAAATTAGGGGAACTTGAAGGCTTATTAAAAAATGATAAAGAAAAGCTAAACCGTTTTAATTTAGATCTGGCCAGTACTTTGCTGGATGTTGGACAAAATGTAATTGCAAATTATATAAGGGGTGATGAAGCCGAACTTGAACGCCGCAGGTATTACAACAGCAACAACAATAACTACGATGTTTATACCCGGATGTTTACGGTTGCGTTAAACCTGAGTAAGGATGATAAATATTACGGCGCCAAAGCGGCTGTTTTCTTCCATTACTTTTCCGGACTGGCCCTACGTTTAAAAATTCCGGTAACAGAAAACCCTGCCCCCTTAATTGAAGCAGCATTTGCCGAACAAAAAAAGGCATTGGATTTAGAAGAACATGCAGCATACATTTATAACGAACTGGGGATACTGTACATGGCCAAAAAAGATATTGCCGAAGCTGAAAAGAATTTTACTACAGCATCAAAATTAGCGCCCAACTGGGCTTTACCATGGGCTAACTTAGCTTACCTCTATGCTGCAAACAACAAAAACAAACAAGGATTTGATGCCTGTAATAAGGGAGATAGTTTACAAACCGGCTTACCCTGTATCAGTAATAATTTTGGTTTGCTGTATGAGAATACAGGCAATCTGCTTTTTGCTGAAGAATATTACAGGGCTTCTATTGATTTAAATTCAAGGCATTATTTACCTTTTGAAAGGCTGGGATATGTGTATTTAAACCGCACACAATATGCGCTGGCCGACTCATTTTTTTATGAAGCTGACCTGAGAAAACAAGGGTTGAACTTTAAAAAAGGCGCAGAACCAGTGTGGGCGTTTGATATTTTTGATCACGTGGATGCAGCTGCTGACATCTGCCTACTGGATACGGCCACACTGAATAAAAATGATGTGATGGGATATTTTTATTGGGGCATGAATGAATATTTGTATAAAAACTTTGACAATGCGGTAAGAATTTTAAAAAAAGTAATTGACATGGATGCTAAAAATCCACTGGCTTTTCATTACCTGGGTAAGATATTTTATGAACAAAAAAAATGGGAAGATGCTGAACTTATGTTCAAATATGCCATTCAATTTAACCTGGATGCTGATTCTTTTAACCGGTATTGCGATTCGGTAATTAAAAAAACAAAGTATCCCTATGCCCATGACTGTTTTGAAATATCGTTCCGTGACAATTACTACAAAAAAATTGAAGATTTTTATTTTATTGCAACAGCTTATGAAAAATGGGGCCATTTTGAGGAAGCAGAAACCATGTACAAAGCCATCATCCGATTGCAACCCAAAGAAATTGGTGGCTATATAAAATGCTGGCAGATGCTGGAAAAAACCGGTCGGTTAACAGAAACCGAAGCGCTGATAAAAAGTTTTGCTGCAGTTGATAAGCAAAGAACCGAAAAGGAATTGAATGCTTTTTACCAGAGAACAATAGAGAAATTTCCGGATGATGCCGGCTGGAATTACCGGCTCGGGCTTTTATTATACAGCAGGGCAGCGGCTCCGGCCTTAACAGCCTGTTTAGATTCGATTGTATGGTTCCCGAAAATAAACAAAGAATTGTTTATAGATACTGTTGTTTTAAAACTGATTAACAGATCAGGCGATTATACAATAAATGATTTATCAACAACCAACAGTAAAACTATTTTAGATTCAATACATTTAGTTACAAGTCATGACTTTATTCAACTGCCCGGAATTAATGAAGATGTTGAGCTGGCACTTGATATTTATACACCCCGGAAAGATGGTATAAAATATTTATTAAGAGCTGCGGAATTAATTAGCGAAAGAGAAACATTGGCAGATATTTATTTTAAAGTCGGCAATATCTATGTTTGGGCCGGATCAAAAAGGCAAGCGTACAAACCTTATAAAAAATCATTGGAGCTTGATCCCGGTAATACCGATACCAGGCTGCATTTGGTAGATGCAGGCACAGCCATTTATAAAAACAGGGCAACACTTGAACAACTCAATTATTTGTACGACAGCAGCCAGATAAATTTTGAAAAAAGATTATTGTTTGCCCAGATGACCATGTATGCCGGGCAATTTGCAAAATCACAGCAATTACTGGATGAAGCCAGGGCCAAACATCCTTACAAGTTAGCTGAGTTTGCAGATTTGTATGGACGTTTAAACCTGTTATCCAATAAGCCTGATATGGCAATCAGCAATTACAAAATCTACCTTGCTTCAAAGCCCGACGATGCCAATACCTGCTATTCCATAGCACGTTTATATGCCGGAAAGAAAAACGACAAAGAAGCATTTAACTGGCTGGAGAAAGCAATAAAGCTTGGGTTCAACTATAAATTCATTTTTGAATTAGATCCGGTAATGGATAGTTTGCGTAAAACTGATAAATGGAAAACCGTGGTAACTAAAACAGCACCTATAAAATTAAAGAGACGGGGTGTAGTTTCAGATTATTAAATTATAAAAGCAATGTGATATTTTTTTCTATTTAAGTAATGTACTGAAAAATAGTTGCTGATTTTTTGCATTGTACATTTTCTGCACAAACAGGAATTTTATATTCAAACCTTAACTATTTTGAGGAAAATGCCCCATTATTGGTTCAATTACATCATTTACTTTTAAAACCTTCCGGAAGTAATATTCCAATAAGGACGCTGCCGGTTGCATATAATGGTTTTTGCATCATCGCACCAGGTACGGCCGGCCTTGGTTTCGGTTTGTTGCTTAGTTTGTGCAAAAACATCATCCCAGGTAATCTTCTGGCTTGTATTGGTAAGGCTTAGATTTGTTTCGAGTGTATTAATAAAAAAATTAGAGAAGTAACCTCCAAAAACCGGGTTGCTGATGGCAAGTTGATAAGGCGAAGCTGCGGTAGCTAATATGGTAGTTGGGTTTGCATTTAAAAACAAATCATGGCATTTTTTCGTATTCCAAAACTGGTCAAACATACCTTTCTTTCCACTGAGTGCTGGGTCTTTTGCAATGGGGTTTGTCTTGGTCACACTGTCATTACAGCAGTCACTTATTATCAGGTTCAACCTTGCACCTTTTTTCTTTATCGAATCCACAATATCTTCCATGCTCAACGAATTATCCTGGTATCTTTTCTCCTTATAAACAGCGGCGTCACGCAAATCAATATATGGTCCGGACCTGCTATCTTCTTTAAAATCCTTTCTGAAACCGTGGCCTGCGTAATAAAAAACAACGATGTCGTTGGCACCCGGAGTTAAAAAACTATTTACTTTATTATTCACAGTCTGCATGTTGAAATTATTTCCTGTTACGGTATCGTAGATAAATGTATTGATGCCCAGAAAGTCTTTTACCTTGCCAAAGAATTTTATAGCATCGTACATGTCTTTGCTGTTTGCAGAGCCAATAAGCGGATCTGTTACATTGGCTACAAACAATAAATAAAGCTTAACATTACGCTCTTCAGGTGTTATTAAATCCTTTGAATTATTGTTGACAAAAAGGTTTCTGTAAAACAAATCGTAAGGCTTAAAGTAATTTGAAACAAATTCCTTTGTAAGGTCTTTTTTATCAAGTACAGAAATCTTGCTAAACTTCAGCACATCTGTTTTACAATCCGTTGAAGAAGCGGCTATTCCCATCGGTTCGTACAACGCCGATATAACATCTTTTTTAAAGCATATATAATTAGGGATGCTGATACCAGGATCTACACTTTCAATAAACCTTGGGTTTTGCAATTTGTAATAAATCCTTTCGCTCCCGTTACAAACCGGCGTAATTTCTGAAACTTCTTCTGTTACAGCAAAATCAACCAATATAGAATCTATGCTGTTGGGAGCTGTAAACTTAAACCTGGCCTGGCCTTTACCATTATTGTAATCTATAAAAAAAGCCCTGTAGGTAATTAGATTGTTGTTAGAGGGGTAGGTAAAGGATAACTCGTAAACAGATTGAGCTGTTGCAGAAAGACAAGTTGCCGACAGGAAAAATATTACCGGTAAAAGCTTTTTCATTCACCTTATTTTAATACAATTTAATTAAAACTGATTACAATAAATAACTATTACTTGATTTTATGAAAATTTAATTGTAAACTCGTAGTCTAAAACCTTAACAAATGATAAAACAAAACAAAACAAAACTACAGTTTGCCTTAGGTGCAGTTTTATTTTTATCGGTTGCTGTAGCTTCCTGTAACAACGACGAAAAGAAAGAAACTGTAAAAGATGAACCAGCT
>JBBQLS010000205.1:0-5096 GCA_038328115.1 Chitinophagales bacterium | reverse complement strand
GGTGCAGCTTGCTTTTACCAGCACATCATTCAATGTTGCCTCACTTGCCGCCGGGTTTACAAACATCAGGTTTTCACGGATGGTGCCGCTGAATAAATTAGTATCCTGTGTTACAAAACCAATCTGTCTGCGCAGGTCATCAAAATGTATTTCGGTTTCATCTAAATTATTGTACATGATCTTTCCTTCAAGCGGCCGGTATAAACCAACCAGTAATTTCATTAAGGTAGATTTACCCGAACCCGAAGGACCAACAAAGGCAACGGTTTCGCCGATCCTTGCATCAAAGCTAATGTTGTTAATGGCTTTATGAGATGCTGATTTATGTTTAAATGACACCGATTTAAAAGAGAGTGTTTCAATATTGTTAAGCGCTTTAGGGCTTGCCGGCTCCTGCTCCGGTGTTTTTATCATCAGGTTATGGAAGTTATTCAAAGATGCTTCTGCTTCTCTGTAAGACAACAATATGTTTCCAATTTCCTGCAGCGGCCCAAACACAAAGAAAGAAAATATCTGCATGGTCACCAACTGGCCTGCATTCATTTCATCCCGAAAGATGAGGTACATTAATATGAACAGAATTACCTGGCGTAATGTATTTACAAAAGTGCCTTGTATAAAACTGATGCTACGTATTTTCTTTACTTTTTTAAGTTCAAGTCCCAGTATCCTATAGGTATTTTTATTCAGCCGCTCTACTTCCTGGTGCGTAAGCCCAAGGCTTTTAACCAACTCAATATTTCGGAGCGATTCGGTTGTAGAGCCAGCCAATGCAGTAGTTTCGCCAACAATATTTTTTTGAATGATCTTGATTTTTTTACTCAAAAAATTGGTGATTACTGTAAGCAGTAAAATACCAACAATATAAGCCACCGGAATGCTCCAGTGTATATAAACAGCGGCATACACAAACACAAAAACCACCCCTATAAGTACGCCAAATAGGATGTTAATGAAATTGGTCATAAACCTTTCTACATCCGAACGCACTTTGGTTAAAATTGAAAGTGTTTCGCCACTTCGCTGGTCTTCAAACTCCTGGTAAGGCAGCTTCATGGCATGTTGTAAACCATCGGTAAAAACTTTGGCGCCAAATTTTTGAATCACCACATTTAAAAAATAATCCTGAAAAGCTTTTGCAATGCGGCTGATCATGGCAACTGTTATAGAAGCTGTGAGGATGAACCAAACGCCGGGTTTACTCCAGGAAAAGGAATAGAAAAACCGGTTCCAGTCGAAATTGTGAACAGGAGTTTTGGTGCTGCCCTGGTGGTCGTTGGCAAGATTTATGAGCTTACCCAACAAAATGGGGTCAACCAAAGAAAAACCAATATTGATGGCAGCTAAAGTTAAAGTAAGTACCACCAGCCATTTATATGGTTTCAGGTAGCGTAGTAATATTTTCATTCAGTAGTTATGTTTAATTATGTATCGAAAAGCTTCGATGCAACAAATATCGTACAAGTTCGTAAAAAATGACAATATAGCATGAGGGGGATGAGGGTTTTGGTTTGATGTTGGCAGTTAGTTGTTTTGCAATACAAAAATATTGAAGTGGAGGATACGGGTTGTCGGTTTAGGGCTGTTAACGTTAGTTATTGCCCGCTCGGGTTCTTCTGCAAGGTTCGTATCTTCAGGTAACTATATACCTGTTAGACCATGGGCTTTAGATTCCGTATAAGTTGCCTATTGTTTTGTGTAATTATACCCTGGAAAGAAAAGTACAGTTAACAATATAATTACCAAAACAGTTACAAAAATAATTGTGCGTATTCTGGATTCTTTGTCTTGCATCTTTTTTTTTTGCCCTTGTGGGTGTTATCCTTCCTCTAAATTTATAACATTTATCTAGTTAATTTCCTGAATAATGTGCCTGCATCCTAAAGTCATCAGTGCATTATAATAATATTTTGAAGAAGCAAACATGCCGCTTAGCTGGGCTACAATGAGTTAATATTACAAAAAACCACTTTTAGTTTAGCTAACCTATTCGCCGCTGGTCTGGAGACCCAAGCGGCGGCGAGGATGGAAGCGGAACACCTACGGCGGCGGAAGAAGCTTGATTACATACATTACAATCCCGTAAAAGCGGGATTATTTATATTAGCCGAAGACTATTATTATTCTTCAGCTAAATTTTATGAATGTGGTGTGGATGATAACACATTATAAAGGCTAAAATGGTTAACGCTTCGGCTGTTGGCGAGATGCTCAACAGCGGCGTTAGTATAGTAATTGATTTTCTAATTTAACAGTAACGCAAATAGCGGAGAAAGAAAAAAAATTAACTTATCCTAGTAAACTATTCCATTACCTTTAAATGCTTTATTTCTAAAAACATACATTTCATAACCGCCTACATTTCTGCTTACCGGTGCCGGGGTTGTTGTATTTACTCCATAATCAAAATCAGTTTGAAATACTATAGGTAATATAGTTTTATCCGACATTTTATAAAATCGATTTGAATTCTTTATCATCCAATAAACAAAACCACTATCGCAATAGGTTAAAAAAATTATCATTGAATCAGACTTATTTTGATCAATTAGTAAATAAAAATGATGCTCTTCATTTTTAACAATTTTTCCAAAGGTTTCAAAGCCAGTCAAAATTAACTGATCAATTTCTTTGGGTAGCATGTAATAAATAGAATCAACCTTAGAACACTGCGCTATTAAACCCATATGAAATAGCATAAATAAAAAAAAGAGTACTATTTTAATTCTCATACTAAAATTTTAAAGTTTCCGAATAATTTTAACGCAGAAAATACCAGATTTTCTGCCTCATCTAAAATCTTACCCACTCCATCCTATTTCCCCTCCGAGTCTAACTATTTTTGCCGCTGTTTGCGTTATTCCCGAAATCTAAAACTCTATCCTATCCCGAACGCCGCTATTGAGCGTCTCGCCAACAGCCAAAGCCAGTCAATTAAAGACGCCAGAAATGCCACACGAAGGACTCTCATTCTCAATTCTATAAAATTCCTATCCCGTCTACCCTTCCCTATCCAAACTCCTGTACTGTATTGCTTCTGCCAAATGCTCGGGTTTATTTTTTTCCAGATTTAATCGTAATGCTTGAAACCTATTTTATTTCTTGGCGATGGTTTGCTTTCTTTTGCCAATAATTCTTTAAGTACCATAAAAATATTTTCAATGTCTTTGCTATTTCCTTTCACTTCTTTTTCAAGTTTAATAAGCTGCAATAAAATTTCTTTGTGGGTAAGTGCATACTCCCTCATTTTTACAAAAACCCTTACCACTCTTAAATTCACTTCAATGGCTGTTTTGCTGTTTAAAATGCATGACAGCATGGTTACGCCCTGTTCTGTAAAACAAAAGGGTGCAGCACCGCCAAAATAGCTTTTAGATGGTATCACATTTTGTGATACCATGCCGTCTATTTCTTTATTCGGCATTTCAAACATAAAATCTTTAGGGAACCGCTCCATATTTCTTTTAACAGCCTGCTTTAATACTCTTGTTTCTATTCCAAACAGTTCGGCCAGGTCTCTGTCAAGCATTATTTTTTCGCCCCGTACTACATAAATACGGTTCAATATTTTTTATTCTGTCACCAATACCAGTAACTCCTTCTGTGCCATCGTTGTTGATTTGTTTGTAAAACAGAGTTTTAAAAATGGTATCACAAATTGTGACCCCCAATCCCAGAACAAATGATATTTCTTAAAATCATCTTTCAGTTTATCAATGCAATTTTTACCCAGTCCACCCCTCTCTATCCAAACTTCTGTACTGTATTGCCTCTGCCAAATGCCCGGGTTTAATATCAGCGCTTGCTGAAAGATCAGCAATGGTGCGGCTTACTTTTAAAATGCGATCGTAGGCACGGGCGCTCAGGTTCAATTTTTCCATGGCCACTTTTAGTAAATTTTGCCCGGCTGTTGTTATTACGCAGATCTCTTTTAGTTGTTTGCTGCTCATTTGTGCGTTGGCATACACACCTTCATTGTCTTTATAGCGCTCGGCCTGTATTTCTCTTGCTTTAATTACACGCTCTCTTACACTGCTGCTTTTTTCGTATTGCTGCGCAGATGATAATTCACTAAAAGCAACTGGTGTTACTTCTACATGCAGATCAATCCTGTCTAACAATGGCCCCGAAATTTTATTCAGGTATTTTTGTACAGCACCCGGTGGGCAGGTACATTCTTTTTCGGGATGATTAAAATAACCGCAGGGGCATGGATTCATAGAAGCGATCAACATAAAACTTGCCGGAAAATCCAACGCAACTTTTGCACGGGAAATGGTTACTTTTCTTTCTTCCATCGGTTGTCTCATTACTTCCAAAACCTGCCGTTTAAATTCGGGCAGTTCATCTAAAAATAAAACGCCATTATGTGCAAGCGAAATTTCACCGGGTTGCGGTATGCCGCCGCCACCAACCAAAGCTACATCACTTATGGTATGGTGCGGACTACGGAATGGCCGTTTAGAAATCAATGTAGCATTCTCTGGCAGCTTACCTGCAACAGAATGAATTTTTGTTGTTTCCAAAGCTTCCTGCAAACTTAAGGGCGGCAGTATAGTTGGCAAGCGCTTTGCCAGCATGGTTTTACCAGCTCCGGGTGGGCCAATTAATATTGCATTATGTCCACCAGCAGCAGCAATCTCCAGCGCACGTTTAATATTCTCCTGCCCTTTTACATCACAAAAATCAATGTCAAAATCACTTTGTGCATTGGCAAATTCTTCACGGGTATTTACAATGGTTGGCTCAATTGATTTTTCATCTTTAAAAAATTCGATCACTTCATTAATATGCCCAACAGCATAAACATTCAGGTTGTTTACCATCGCCGCTTCCCTTGCATTTTGTTTGGGCAGTATCAAACCTTTAAAACCTTCTTTACGGGCCTGTATGGCAATGGGCAAGGCACCTTTTATGGGGCGTATTTCTCCATCAAGGCTTAGCTCGCCCATAATTACATATTCACTTAAGCGTTCCGGATTTTCAATTTGTTCAGTTGCACCCAGCGTACCAATGGCAATGGGAAGATCGAAAGCAGTGCCTGTCTTTTTAATATCAGCCGGCGCCAGGTTTACCACTAGCTTGGTACGGGGCAT
>JBBQLS010000204.1:0-5136 GCA_038328115.1 Chitinophagales bacterium | reverse complement strand
GACCGCTTTGCTTTTGATCATAACGGTATTCGTTTTATAGGCTGTGCATCGGGGCCATACGTACGTATGAGCGATGGGCATATACCCAGGGATGCCATGAACTGGATGCGGAGTATTTTAGATACTACCAATGCAAACATGCCGGTAATATTTTTAAACCACTACCCTATGGACAACCAGATGGATAACTGGTACGAAGTAACGGATATGTTTAAAACCAGGAACACGATTCTGTTTCTTTGCGGACATGGGCATGCAAACAAGATTTTAAATTTTGAAAATATACCCGGCATCATGGGCCGGTCTAACCTACGGGCCAAACAAACCGAAGGTGGTTATAACCTGGTAGATGTGCGGATGGATTCTATTTTATTTACCGAAAGAAAACCTGTAAGCGGCGATACGAAAGTTTGGGCTGGCGTAAAAGTAGAGCAACATCAATATGACTTCGGCAAAAAATTTATACGTCCCGATTACAGCATCAACAGCCAATATCCGCAGGTAAAAGCAACATGGAGATTTACTTCAGATGCAAATGTTATCAGCACACCGGTGCTTAGCAATGGCCTGGTTGTTTTTGGAAACCAGCAGGGTACCGTGATGGCCCTGTCTTTAAAGAACGGTAAACAGCAATGGGTATTTAAAACAGCAGGTGCCATTTATTCATCGCCTGCTGCTGCAAATAATAAAATAGTATTCGGCAGCACAGATGGCTATGTTTATTGCCTGACAGAAAAAGGTAAAGTTGCCTGGAAATTAAAGACCGGTGCTGCGGTACTTGGGAGTCCGCTGATAGAGAACGGCATTATTTATATTGGCGGCAGCGATCATAACTTTCGTGCCATTAACCTGAAAACGGGTAATGAACTCTGGAGTTTTAACGGGCTTAACGGCCCTGTGGTAAGTACGCCTGTAATTAATAAGGATGATATAATTTTTGGCGCCTGGGACACTTATTTATATTCTCTTAATAAAACCAACGGTAAACTAAACTGGAAATGGAGTAACGGCTCAACGGTAAAAAATTATTCGCCCGCAGCCTGCACACCGGTTATACAGGATGGCATTATATATATTGTGGCACCCGACAGGTATTTAACGGCTATTGATGCAGCTACCGGGCAAACCATCTGGCGCACGAATGAGTCTGCTGTTCGAGAATCCCTGGGTGTTTCTGCCGATGGAAAATATGTTTACGGTAAAACCATGACGGATACAGTAGTTGCTTTTGCTACCGGCAAAGATGCCCAAAAAGCTGTATGGAAAATAAACGCAGGCTATGGTTATGAGCATGCGCCTTCTATGCTGATAGAAAAAGATGGAAACATTTTCTTTGGCACACGCAATGGTGTGGTATATGCCATTGATGCCCTGCAAAAAAAGATAGCCTGGGCGTATAAGATAGATAATTCGATGGTGAACACCGTTCATGTGCTGGATAAGAGAAATTTGCTGGTTGCTACCATGGATGGAAAAGTGGTACTGCTGCAGGTTACAGAATAAAAGGATTAGTATGCTGAATGAGCATTTCGGTTGGTGAGGACAGCAACCAATAAAAAAGTAGTAGCTTAGATTACCCTTACTACCCCACTAAAGATCAAATACTCAATTACTAAAAAAATAATTATGAAAAAGTACGCTTTAGCTTTTCTGGCAGGCTTTTTTGCGCTGTATTCTTTTGCACAAACCAATGTGGGTATTGGCACCAATACTCCCAACAGCAATGCTATTTTAGAATTAAGCTCAACCAGCAAGGGCCTGCTGTTACCAAGAGTTACTGATACCACAGCCATTACCGGCACCATACCGGCGGGCCTGCTGATATACTGTAACAACGATAATAAACTTTATTGTTATCAGAATAACAAATGGGTTGGCATAGCAGCGGCCAGCGGTTCTGGTAACTTCTGGGACCTGTTGGGCAACGGCGGAACCATCGACGGGACTCATTTCATTGGTACAACAAATGATATACCCTTAAACTTCAGGGTAAATAACCAGAAGGCAGGCCGTATTTCCAATTCTGCCGGCGGCGTTACTGCCTTTGGTTACCAGTCATTAAATGCTAATGCCGGCATACAGAATTCAGCTTTTGGGGCCGAAGCAATGTTTACCAATAACACAGGAAATTTTAATACTGCTATTGGTTATCAATCAATGCGTAACAATACTGGTGGGTTTGAAAATTCTGCGATGGGTGTAGGAGCCCTTTCTAATAATCAGACCGGTAATTACAATACAGCCATTGGTGTTTTTTCCCTTGGTAATAATGCAGGGCATAATAACACAGCACTGGGGGTAGAAGCTGCACAAATAAATACTACCGGTTATTCAAATACTGCTATTGGTATGAGGGCCATGCACAATAATGCTACCGGACATAATAATATTGCTGCCGGTGATTCGGCGATGTACTATATAATAAACGGGTCCGGCAATGCTGCTTTTGGTTCTAAAGCGCTATTAAATAATGGAGGCAGTTCTAATACTGCAATTGGAGCCGGTACTTTAGTCTCTAATGTAAGTGGTAGTAATAATTCAGCACTTGGATTAAATGCCGATGTTAATACCGGAAGTTTGAACAATGCAACTGCCATTGGCGCATTTGCAAGGGTAGATATCAGTAACGCCCTGGTGCTTGGGTCTGTAAACGGAATTAACGGAGCCACGGCAGATGTGTTTGTGGGTATTGGTGCTACAGCACCCTTAGCCAGGTTGCATATTAAACACAATTCTTTTCCTACAGCCAGTCTGCTGATTGAAGAAACGGAAGATGATTTTACAAGAATGGAATTCAGGAATACAAATGCCAATTCTTTCTGGCAAATAAACGCCAATCCACAAACTGTTGCCACAAATGCCAGGTTAGAGTTCTGGAGCATCAGTGCAGGTGTTCCCACTACCCCTTTTGTGTTAACAGGCAATGGTAATCTTACCATAACAGGAACACTTACCCAGGCTTCTGATGCCCGGTTGAAGAAAAATATTGTACCGGTAAAAAATGCCCTGGAAAAAGTAATGCAACTGAAGGGATATACTTATAACTGGAAAGATCCGCAGCGGGACCCTACCTTACAAAGCGGTGTACTGGCCCAGGAACTGCAGCAGGTATTGCCCGAACTGGTAAGACAGGATGATAAAGGAATGTTGTCTGTAAACTATACCGGCATCATACCTGTAATGATAGAAGCAATGAAAGAACAGCAGAAAATGATAATAAAATTGCAGGGAGAAATTGAACGGCTTAAAACAAAATGATGAATGAAGTGGCAGCTCCTGTAGTAGCTGCGTTAAGTAAGGCTGATGAAGCAATGAAACAAAAAATAAAAGCAGAGGCAGAGCTGCAGTGTGCACCATACATCACAGATAAGGGACTTGAAATGGATTATGAATCGCTGGTGATAAGTGGTAGCAAATAAAGGGTACCTGCAATTTATCAGGTGCTTAAAGTAAGCCCTGTATATACAAAATAAAGAACAAAATTTTTCTGCCGGTTGCTGTACTTACCAACCAGAACTATTTGAGTATGGGGGCGGGTTTTCTTAGTAAGCCAGGGTTTCGTTCCCGCCCGGTGGCCGGGCTATCAAGACTACGTGGGTAAGGCAGCGGGCTATTCATACCCCTGACAGGGCAAAATAAACTTTCATTATGATTATTGGCTTGATATTGGTAGGTACCTCTTTATAAAATAGTTTATCTAAAAAATTAAAAATAATTTTTATGAAAAAGATGATTGTATTTTTTGCCGCAGGTGCGCTTTTTGGTGTTTTATTTGCACCCCGCAAAGGCAGTAAAACAAGAAAAAAGCTTGCTAAGCTAAAAAATAAGTTACAGGACAATTTAGCCCCATTATCGGAAAGCACCAGGGAGGAATATGAAAATACAGAACTAGGGGGCGCAGGAATTGATGGTTAAATAAGTTTGTTCTACCGGTTGCTGTCCCCACCAACCGGAACCATTACTTACTCTTACTCTACCGGAAACACCACACTGGGTTTGCATTTCGGTATGTGGGGACAGCAACAGATAGAAAATATTCAACACTTTCAGGCTACCTTTACCTGTAATTAAAACAACTCCATACTGCATAAAAGCCGCAATTATCATGTCTATATTATTATCGCCGCTTTCCATCAAGGAGATCACATTTAAGAATCGTATTACTATTTCGCCCATGTGCCAGTACAGCGCAATAGATGGCTTTGCCAACAACTGGCACTTGGTACACCTTGGCAGCCGTGCAACAGGTGGTGCCGGCTTAATTATCCAGGAGGCAACGGCCGTTTCTGCTGAAGGCCGTATATCTCGGGGTGATGCAGGATTATACCTGGACGAACATATTGATAAATGGAGAGAGATCACCGGTTTTATTCATCAACAGGGCGCTGTGGCTGGCATTCAACTGGCACATGCAGGCAAAAAGGCAAGCTGTGCAGTGCCATGGAATGGAGGCAAACAAATCAATCAGCAAGCCGGTGGCTGGCTAACCGTGGCCCCATCTGCCATTTCATTTTATGAAACAGATGAAGTTCCCCGGGCTTTGGATGCAACCGGGATTAAAAAAGTAAAGCAGGATTTTAAAAATGCGGCGGCAAGGGCTTTACAGGCGGGTTACAAACTGATAGAAATTCATGCAGCCCATGGATACTTAATCAACGAATTCCTGTCACCGTTAACCAACCACCGTACCGACGAATATGGGGGAAGTTTTGAAAACAGGATTCGTTTGCTGCTTGAAATTATTGCTGCGGTACAAACTGTATGGCCACAAAGCTTACCCCTGTTTGTAAGAATCTCTGCTACTGATTGGGCTGAAGCTGGATGGAACGAAAATGATTCTGTACAACTTGCCCGGATATTAAAAGACAGTGGAGTTGATTTAATTGATTGTTCAAGTGGCGGAGTGGTACCGCATGTAAAAATTCCTGTTGGGCCGGGTTACCAGGTGCCTTTTGCAGAGCGCATAAAAAAAGAAACCGGGATATTAACGGGTGCGGTAGGCATGATAAATACTCCGGAGCAGGCCGAAGCAATTTTAAGCAAGGGCCATGCAGACCTGATCATAATTGCAAGGGCATCTTTGAGAGATCCTTATTTTCCCTTGCATGCAGCAAAAATTTTAGGCGATGATATTGA
>JBBQLS010000203.1:0-5142 GCA_038328115.1 Chitinophagales bacterium | reverse complement strand
CAGATAGGCAAGGGCGTACACCTGAGTGGTGGCGTGGGTATTGGCGGCGTGCTGGAGCCACTTCAGGCCAGCCCGGTAATTATAGAAGACGGATGTTTTATTGGCAGCCGTTGCATTGTGGTGGAAGGCGTGAGGGTAGAGAAGGAAGCCGTGCTGGGTGCCAATGTTGTATTAACGCAATCAACTAAAATTATAGATGTTAGTGGTGCCGAACCGATAGAAATGAAAGGCATTGTGCCCGCCCGCAGCGTGGTGATACCGGGCAGTTATACCAAAAAATTTCCGGCGGGGGAGTTTGGTGTGGGTTGTGCCCTTATTATTGGCCAGCGCAAACCAAGTACCGATCTTAAAACAAGTTTGAATGATGCATTGAGAGATTTTAATGTTTCGGTTTAATTGAGTTAAAAGTTAATGGTTAATGGTTAAAAGTTGAAGACTTCAATTATATTTGCAACCCGTTAGTGGTTTTACCGTTTAACCTTTAACAATTAACTATCAAATGCCCAGATGGCGAAATTGGTAGACGCACTGCCTTCAGGTGGCAGCGTTCGCAAGGATGTGCAAGTTCGAATCTTGTTCTGGGCACTTAAAAAAAGACTCAACGATGTTGGGTCTTTTTTATTATGCAACATTTCGGTTCGTGAGACACAAACCGAGGCGGAGATTTTGTTCATTTATTTGGTTGTTCTGGCACCAATTTTTTCACCAAGCTTTTCAAACTCTATATCATTTGGTTCCCAGAGTTCAATTTTATTGCCTTCAATATCCATAATATGAATAAATTTTCCGTATTCGGCTATTTCCATTTTGTCAACTATCCTCACACTGTCTTTTTTAAGCTGATCTATAAGTGCTTCCAGGTTTTCAACTCTGTAGTTAATCATGAAATCTTTGGTTGAAGGTTCAAAGTATTTCGTTTTTTCATTAAACGGGCTCCATTGGGTAAATCCCTTTTTGGTTGTATCTGCTCCCTGCCTCCATTCAAAAACTGCCCCATACGAATTGGTGTTTAAACCAAGATGCGTTTGGTACCAGGCTCTTATTTTTTTTGGATCCTTACATTTGAAAAAGATGCCGCCAATGCCCGTGGCCTTTTTTAAGGTTGGCTCGCTGGTATTATTTGTGATGAGCGTTTTGAAAGCAAAACCAAGTGCAAATGTTGTGATAAGTGCCAGGGTGAAGAATATCTTTTTTTTCATTTTTAAAGATTTAATGCAAACTATGAACTTAGATTAATTTTGTAACCAGCTTGCGTGACGGGCAATTACCTGCCAGTTATTTGTTTGTTGCTTAACCCAAATATCAGTCATCAGGAAATGTCCATTCCATTCTTTGCCATTTACTGTTGCTTTCTGCTGAAACCAGATATTTAATAAAGCCGTATTGCCATTTATACGAACATCAATTCTGTCAAATTGAAAACTATGGCAATCATATACAGGAAGGGCATGTATCCACTGCTCTTTAGTCATCAGTTCTCCGGTGGAAAGAGAACTGGTAAGCGTAAAGTCATCAGCAATTAATTCCCGTACAATTTTTTCATCTTTATTTTTCCAGGCATTCATCCAGCGGTTTTCAAGATCAAAAAAAATTTGTTGAAAATCAGTTTCAGCATTTGACATAAAGTTGATTTTAAGTTTTGTAAATAAACAGCGTTTTTACGTTGCGAAAACCCAAATTTTCTTTGTCGCAAAAAATGCAAATCATCTTAGAAATATTAAGGCCGATTTAAATTGCCATCAACTCATAAATACACACAACTCCCAAAATCAAGCCCTGCATATTTATGATTGGTAAATTTATATACAAATTTATTAAGTATCATATAAATACTCTGTTTACATTTGCACATGCCAAAACCTGTAATCTGCATCGGTGCATCTTTTATAGATGAACTTTTTCATGCAAAAGAAGAAATGCTGATTGCAACCACCATTGATGCCGTGGTTACAAAAACAGCCGGTGGCGTAAGCCGCAATATTGCACATCAGTTATCTTTATTGGGAGTGCCGGTACAACTCATCAGTGTATTTGGCAACGACAGCGATGGTGACTGGCTTAAACGGGTTTGCAGCGAAGCCGGCGTTCGGTTAGATGCATCCATCACTAAAGAAGGGTTATCCGGAAAATATACCGGTATCCTAAATGTAGATGGATCTTTGTTCACAGCATTTTTAACCAATGCAGCCTTACAACTGATAACGCCCGAACATTTGCAAAAGCACAAAGACCTGTTAGGCACTGCATCTTATTTACTGGCCGATGCCAATATTAATGTAGATGCGGCTGAGTGGCTGCTCGCCTTCAGCAACGAAACAGGTATTCCTTTTGTAATAGAGCCGGTATCGGTGCCGCCGGCAAAAAAATTCAGAGATGTAAACCTGAATGGTTTGTATTTAATAACACCTAACGAAGATGAACTGCCTGTGCTTTGCAACAAAAATGCTTTTTTTACGCAACAGCAGATAGAGGAATTACTGAACAGGGGTATTAAAAACATCTGGCTGCATAATGGCAAGCACGGCTCGGCACTGTACAGCAAAGAAAAATCCATGACCCTGCATGCACCAACTATTGAAGTGGTTGACTGCACGGGTGCAGGTGACGGTTCTTTATCAGGTTATATTTTAGGCAGATACCTGGGTAAAGATGATATGGATTGTTTAAAACTTGCCCACACTTTATCTGTGGAAATATTGCAGGTAAACGGTGCCATTGCCACCCATCTTACACAGGAAAAATTATTGCAACTCGTTACAAAATATTATCCCGATTAATGAACTCTTTTTTAGAAATTAAACCCGAAGTAAAAGAGGCACTGGCTAATGGAAGCCCGGTAGTGGCTTTGGAGAGCACCATTATTGCACATGGCATGCCTTACCCAAAAAATGTTGAGACTGCATTGGCGGTAGAAGAAGTGGTGAGAAGCAATGGCGCCATGCCTGCAACCATTGCCATCTTTAATGGTAAATGCCATGTGGGCCTTACTGCACCCGAACTGGAATATTTTGGTAAAGCAAAAGATGTGTGGAAAGTAAGCCTGCGGGATATGCCCTTCGTTATCAGTCAACATTTATATGGTGCTACAACGGTTGCTGCCACCATGCGTATTGCATGTATGGCTGGCATAAAAATTTTTGTTACCGGTGGCATTGGTGGTGTGCATCGTGGTGCGGCGGCAAGTATGGATATTTCTGCCGACCTTACCGAGATGGCCGAAACATCAGTTGCTGTGGTATCGGCAGGTGTAAAATCTATTTTAGATATTGGATTAACGTTGGAATATTTAGAAACAAAAGGAATACCCGTTGTGTGTGTTGGGCAGGATGAATTTCCGAGTTTCTATAGCCGCCGAAGTGGTTTTAAATCGCCGTTGCGTTTAGATACCGCAGAAGAAATTGCGAGGATGATTGATACCAAATGGAAGTTGGGATTAGAGGGCTCTGTTTTAATTGCCAACCCCGTTCCGCAGGAATATGAAATTGGTACTGATGAAATGGAGATACATATTGAAAGCGCACTGCAGGCTGCTAAAACAAAAAATATTTTGGGTAAAGAAATTACACCTTTTATATTAAAATACATTGCAGAACACAGCAATGGTGAAAGCTTAGAAACTAATATTGCCCTGATAAAACACAATGCAAAACTAGGTGCAGCGCTGGCTGTTGCTTATAGTGCTTTAGTACTGCCTGATATAAAAAACCTGTCAGCCTGAGTTTGTTGAAGGCGGGTTTCAAGCTAAAGCCAAACCGGTTTCGGTAGCGCAACCTGACAGCCTTTAATACACTGCAATTTAAAATTGATACACTGCTGATACTTGTGATGCAACCAATTTCAATTAATTTTGTTCTTAAAAAAAACAACTCTTTCCATGAAAAAACAATTTATAATCCTGGGCCTGGCATTGGCTCTTTGCTTTCAACTTACAGCACAAACCTATAAAATTGACACTTCAACCGTAACTTTTGAAAATGTTAAACGGCCCTGCTTTGTTGTAAAGTACGACGCATCGCCCAAAACAGTAAAAAAAGCCTGGGACGATTATTTTAAAAAGACCTACGATGTAAAAGTAAAAG
This sequence comes from Chitinophagales bacterium, assembly GCA_038328115.1. Lineage (GTDB taxonomy): Bacteria > Bacteroidota > Bacteroidia > Chitinophagales > Chitinophagaceae > Ferruginibacter. Next base: position 1,063 of record JBBQLS010000203.1, on the reverse strand, counting down.
GTATTGGTTTTTTAACAAACAAAGAAGTAATTACTGCTACAGATATAAGCCTGGTGGCTGTTTCAGACAAAAGGATGAATATGTATGCCGCTGTGGTAGATGCACCGGGCGATAGATCGGAATTGAGTTATTTTATGAGTTTTGGTTATGATTTTTATATTGGTCCCGAAAATTACCCGGCAGAGTTTACTGCCATGAAAAAGATACTGAACGATTTTAGCGTGGAGTTTTTAACTGACTATTATTATTCTGAAGCATCGAGAATGACCAGCGATATAAAGAGCCTGGAAAAGGATATTAAAAAGAACAATAAGTATATTAAAAAGAATACCAAAAAAGCACGTAAAGAATCTAAAGAAGTTGCCAATGGTTTGAGTGCTAAAAATACTTCTATGGAAATGGAGAATGATCAGAACAAAAGAAAAATTGAAGAATTGGGTAAGGCAATAGATGGTATTAAAATAAAACAGGCTGGTGTTACCCGCAATTAAGCATATCTATTTATCTGGCTTGTACTCAAAAACCAATACAGCATTTTCTTCCAGACTGGCGCTGGCAAATAACTCGTAACGTTTGGTACCGGCTGTAATAACAACCAATGCGGTATTGGGGGGTATGCTGCCGAGGTTTTCGGCAAAGAGTGTAATCTCGTGCCGGGATTGATTGGGATCCAGTTCTATATTCAGCTCTATTGCTTTTTCTGAAAGCAGTTGATGGGTGAGCAGCATTTTGCCATTGTATAAAATGCTTACGGTATCGCCATCTACAATGGCATTGTCGTACACTTTTAAATTGATGGTCGTTACATTTACTACCAGGTGACTTTGCTCAACATTTTTACGCTGTGTAACTGTTTTAGGCAGGGCAATGCTGTCTTTTTTTATTTCAACAGGTGCCAAAACAACCGGCGGCAGGCTGTCTTTCGGCTTTACAGGTACAGGGGCCTGTACAACTGCAGGTAGGCTGTCTATCGGTTTAGGAACTACTTTTACAATGCTGTCTGTTTTCTTTTTATCTCTGCCAATACAATCTTTCATCAGGTCATTTAATTCATACGGCTGGT
>JBBQLS010000202.1:0-5248 GCA_038328115.1 Chitinophagales bacterium | reverse complement strand
AATAATCCTAACAGGCAAGGCGGCGGACAAGGCCAAAACCGCAACAGGCCAAATAGGGCTGGCGGACAAGCTGGTGGTCAACAACAAAAAGAGAATCAAAACCCCGGCAATGATGGCGGGGAGAAAAAATAACGAAGTTTTAAACTGAACGTCGGGTTTTACACCCGGCGTTTTTTAATTTTGTAGTACAAATTTATTCATGTCTATAACAGTAAATAATCTTACAAAATTTTACGGCGCACAAAAAGCAGTTGATGATATTTCCTTTACCGTAAATAAAGGAGAGATTGTTGGTTTCCTCGGTCCCAATGGTGCAGGTAAATCCACCACTATGAAGATTATTACCGGCTATTTATCGGCAAGTGCAGGTTCATCAATGGTTTGCGGACTTACGGTTATTGAAAACAGTAATGAAACAAAAAAGAAAATTGGTTATTTACCCGAAGCCAATCCTTTGTATTTTGATATGTATGTAAGGGAGTACCTGGATTTTGTTACCAATATTCATGGAGTGAAAAACAAAAGAGAAAAGATTGAAGAAGTAATAAAAACTGTTGGATTAACCGTTGAAGCAAATAAAAAAATTGGGCAGTTAAGTAAAGGTTATAAACAACGTGTTGGTTTGGCCGCTGCTTTAATACATGACCCTGAAGTGTTGATCTTAGATGAGCCTACCAGCGGACTTGATCCCAACCAGATAGTAGAAATAAGGGACCTTATAAAAAAGCTGGGTGAAAATAAAACAGTGCTTTTTTCATCTCATATTTTGCAGGAAGTACAGGCCATTTGCGACCGGGTGATCATCATCAATAAAGGAAAAATTGTGGCAGATGACTCGTTGACCAATTTACAAAATAGCAGCAGCGATAAACACATTATAGCAGTTGAATTTGGCGGTGGCGCAACTATTGACATGCTGAAGGCTTTAAAAGATGTTATTACAGTTGACCAACATTCAGCCGTCAACTTTCAACTTTTTACACCAAACCCTGAAAGTGTAAGAAAGCAATTACTCCAATTATCTGTTGATAATAACCTTAACATTGTTTCTTTACAAAGCCAAAGCAATAGTTTGGAAGAAGTATTCAGGAGTTTAACGCAATAACTAATTTGTGGATTTGACTTAGAATTATTTTTTTCTCAGAATATTTTTTAACACAAAAAAATTAATTAAAAATACAACTGCTGCAACTACAATTATAGCAATGCCAAAAAAATAACTTAGCGAAAAGCCACCACTCCACATACCATTTGCTTTTTTAAAATGAAATAGATTTTCCTCATGATTGCTCATAATAAGAGCTACAACTGCGGTAAATAAGAAAGGTATCCACAGCCAAAATAATTGTTGGGTTTTAATACATACAATATTTACCCATATCCAACTTGCCAAACAAACTACAGTACCAGCAATCAAAAACTGATTGGCTGCAGACTCGTAATAGGGCACAAAATCTTTTGGATAGGCAAATTTAAAATCACCTACAGCATTGTATTTATTAGCGAAATAAAATAATACAGCAGCAAATAGAAGTGTGATGGCGATAGTTATTTTTGTATACATTCTTTTAGGGCTTCTTATTTTTGCGAAAAAAACTGTTGGCAATTACTCTTTAATTTTTTATTGAGGCTTACTCAATACCCTCTCATGCACTTTTACATCAAAATTTCTGCGTGCTTTAGTTTTTGAATTAACTACGGTATAAAAGTTATCGCCTTTATTTTTATAGATACTGTCACCTGGCAGTAGCACTGCATTCATGGCTTCTGGCATTGGCAAAATCTGTCCGTCATCCAATTTCATGCTTTTAAAATACTGCTTGTGGGTATCAGTAAAAATTTCAACTACGGTATTTTTTAAAGCAACGTTTGTTACAATACTTTGTTTTTCATTTGTCGCCATGTTCTTTATCAGCACAAAAAAAGCCACTCCAATTAAAACAAATACTACAATTATTGCTGTGCCAATATCTATTTTCTTATTATACTTTCTATTATACCACATCAACCCAATAGCTATTGATACTATCAATACAAATATTAAAACCATTAAAATTGCTCCATTCATAAGTATCCGTATTATTTTATTCCGTTTCTATTTATTAATTCTTATTGTTACTTTCCAATAAGTATCGCCTCCCATACCATCTATATTTATTATGGGCAATTTACCATCAAATGTATAGTTCACTAAACGCCTTGTGGCAAAATTATATTCTATATCCTTTTTTGCGGTAGCACTAAATTTTGTGTTTTCAAAAATAGCTTCCAGGTTACTGCATAATTCCAGTGCTTCGGCTTTACGAATGCTTTCGGTTTCTGCCTGGTACATCCATTTCTCTTTACCAGTACTGCTTATATTTGATGGGTAATACTTTACAAAACATTCTGTAAAGCCATTTAACTTTTCATTAGTTGAGTATTTGCCATCCTTATTATCCAATATTATATCTTGAAATTTATTTGCGGGATTTTCAACCAGTCTAATAATTTGTGCTGTAAACTTTTTAGGATTTAAAGATTCCGATATAATTATCCCTTGCCTGTATCCATAAGTAGTTACAAAACCATCCTCTTTCGATGTGCCTACGGCTACTCCATCTAAAAAACCTTTTTTCCAAAAACCTGTAATAGTTTCCTGTTTTGTTATTAATTTACCAGCGCCTTCTTCCAGCCCATCTTTCCATTGCCCATCATAAATATCTCCGTTTTTGTATGTTAATTTCCCTTTTGCAAAAACACCTGCTATAGTATCGTTTTTATAATATTGGGTAGTTTTTATCCCCTTTTTAGTTTTCAAATCTATTAAGCCAGTTTTTTTTCCAAATTGAAAATTGCCTTTTTCTACATCTCCATTTTTGTAAGTAAATTGGCCTATGCCATAAGGTTTTCCAAATTGCCATTGGCCTTCGTACAGATCTCCGTTAGGATATATTACTTTGGGGTCGCCAATTTCTTTATCATCAATATATTGCTGCTCAATAGTAAATAGCAAAGTGCTATTTTCATACTCTTTGCCAATACTTTTTCCATTTAACTTTCCAGCTACCCAATTCTGCTCGGTAATGTTTCCATTTTTTGTAATCTTGTTTACTTTGCCATCCATCAAATTATCTTTCCAGTTGCCTTCGTAAATAATATTATTTTCATAGCTATATCCATTGTCATATTTTGCAAAACCATTTAATTTATCATTTTCCCAATTACCATCATAATAGCCTCCATTTTTACCAGTATATTTACCCATTCCGGTTCGTTTACCATTTACGGTATAGCCCTCGTATACATCTCCGTTAGCGTAAGTAAGCTTTTCGTATTTTGCATTGGCGTTGGTATTTGCAGGTATTACTTTTTCTACTTTTTTTGAAGACACAAATACGCCGTCTTTATAAATTTCTGTAAAGGTTTCGTCACTGCTTTTTATATAATGCGTAACTACTCCATCAAACCTTCCACTTTTATAAATACCGGTATAAATTTCGCCGTTTCTTGATGTATAGGTGCCTTCACCATGGTAAACTCCGCTTGCGAAATTACCTTCGTATTTATCGCCATTCTCCAAAACTTCATTTCCTTTACCTTGCCGAGTATCATTTGCCCAATTACCAGTGTACACTCTAGTGCCCACGTAATTCATTTTACCATAGCCAGATTTTTTTCCATTACTAAAACTGCCAGTGTATTTATGGCCATTTAAATCAATAAATTCTCCTTCGCCATTTTGGCAATTGCCACTTACACAAACATTTAAAAAACTGCTTCTTTCGGCTCTTGTTATTTTTATATCATTAATAGCTGTACCATTTCGCTTAAGGCTGATAGTACTATTATCATTTGCTTCACCAAATAATTTTGAAACTTCTTCTAAGTTTAAGCCGGTTAAACTGTTGGAATTTAGAGACGTAATAACATCGCCTTTTTGCATGCCAGCTTTATCTGCCGGACCATTTTTAAATACAGTTTCTACATTAGTTTGTTTTCCCACAATGTTATATAAAAAACCAAAACTTTTTTGGGCATACAAAACTGTAATATTTGCAAACGCTAAAAACAGTAACGCAACAATTTTCATAAAGTATATTTAGTTTGATAAAACAAATCAGCAATAGAGATACAAACATACCATCGCCTCATATTATAATGCGAAAAATCATCAAAAAAAGAAATGCCACGTTTCTTGCTTTGATTTTTTTTTTAATTCTATCATAAAATAACCACTGGTGCAACTATTTTTTTTGTACACAGAAAGGGAGGATTTTAGATCTTTACTAATGAACTTGTTTGTTAAAGTTTATTAATCCGTATAAGTGTTCCTATTGTACAAAAACACCATCTTTCCAGGTTCCTTCTATAACAGTACCGGTTGCTTTGGTGTATAGCTTTCCGTAACCATTCTGTAAATTATTTTTAAAGTCGCCGGTATAATAATTACCGTTTGCTAAGGTTAAAGTTCCTTTTCCTTCTCTTAAACCAGCCACAAAATCACCTTCGTAGCTACCCTTATCACCATATTTTAAAAGGCCTTTACCATTAAAATCATCATTGGCAAACGTACCAGTATATACTTCGCCGGTCTTAGTGGCCCAGGTTCCTTGCCCTTCCATTTTGCCGTTAACAAAATCGCCTTCGTAAGTAGCACCGTAGTCAAAAACCATTTTGCCTTTACCATTAACACAATTGCCAGATACACATACTTTTAAAGGTGTTGGCGTTGGAGTATCGCCGGAAGCAGAAATTATAAAAACATCGTCTTTCCAGGTGCCTTCTTTAACTATATCTCCTGCTTTGTTAAATTCTTTCCCATAACCATTCTGCTTATCATTTTTAAATGCCCCTATATAATAATTACCATCTTTAAATGTCAAAGTTCCTTGTCCTTCCATGTTGCCATCAACCCAATCGCCATCGTAAGCATCGCCATTTTCATATTTGGCTTTGCCTTTACCATTAGGTACATCTTCGGCAAATTGACCGGTATAAACTGTGCCATATTTTGATGTGAGAGTTCCTTTTCCTTCTCTGCTGCCATTCACAAAATCCCCTTCGTAAATATTGCCGTTGTTGTAAACTTTTTTGCCAAAGCCATTAACGCAGTTGCCGCTAAGGCATTGGCAAAAAACTGTATTAGATATGGCCATCAGGGCTATTAAAATACTCTTTTTCATAATTGTTACTTTAAAGATTTAAAAGTTTTGTTGCTTATAAGAAATGTACAATTCACGTGCATCTATCAAATTGTTTTGGCAAC
>JBBQLS010000201.1:0-5264 GCA_038328115.1 Chitinophagales bacterium | reverse complement strand
TCTTCCAGTGTAACGGTTTGTATGGGTTGTGTTATAAAATTATGCAGTGGTTGTTGTGTGGCTGCTTTAATATATTTTGCTCTTTTAATGATGCGTTTAAGCATTTGCTCGGCACATAAAACGGTTTTGTGCAGGTAAACCTGCCAGTACATAAGGCGGCGGGCAACTAAAAATTTTTCTATTGAATAGATGGATTTTTCTTCCACCATCAATTCTCCGTTATGCACGGTAAGCATTTTTATGATGCGGTCGTAACCGATAACTCCCTCATTTACGCCGGAAAAAAAACTGTCACGGGTTAAATAATCCAGGCGGTCCACATCCAATTGACCGCTGATGAGCTGGTAAAGAAATTTTTTGTGATAACGGTCTGTAAAAATTTCAATGGCCAGGTTAAGCTGCCCGTTAAACTGCTTGTTCAGCTCTTTAATAATCATTAAGGAGAGGTCCTCGTGCTGCATGCTTTCTATAAGCACATGCTCCAAAGCATGGCTGAAAGGCCCGTGGCCGATATCATGTAAAAGGATGGCAATTTTTGCTGCCTGTTCTTCTTCGGCGGTAATTTCTGTACCCTTATTTTTTAATTCGTTAAGTGCACTACCCATTAAATGATAAGCACCCAATGCATGATGCAGCCTGCTATGTACAGCACCGGGATATACGAGGTTTGCCATGGCCATCTGGCTTATGCGGCGCAGGCGCTGAAAGTATGGATGGGCAATTACCTGGTATATCAGTTCATCATCAATGGTAATAAAACCATAAACCGGGTCGTTAATTATTTTTCTAAAAGGCATTGAGGGTTTTGTGTTGTGTGTTTTTTGTTTTGTGTTGAGAATGCAACAGTATTTGTTAAAAGATACACAAAGCTAAATAAAGCACGGCATCATTGATATAAAAAATTAAATTTGTAACAACTGTGAAGATGTTTAGTTTTAATCCATGTTTTTTTCGCTTACATAAAAGTTCAAAAAAAATATGCCGTACAAGAGTGCGACGCCAATGAAGCTAAATTGAAAACTTAATGCCGGGTACAAAAAAAATAAAAAAATAATCTTCTAATCAATCTTCTCCATTTCCCTCTCCTTTGGGGAGGATAGGTGGGGCCACAAACATTAAATATGAGTGTAGCAAAAATTCTTTGGGTAGATGATGAAATTGACAGCCTTACCTCGCAGGTGATGTTTTTAGAAAACAAGGGATATGAAGTGCATACAAAAACGAATGGATTTGATGCAATAGAATACGTGAAAGATAATATTGTGGATGTGGTATTGCTGGATGAAACCATGCCGGGCATAACCGGTTTGCAAACCCTGCAGCAGATAAAGGAACTGAAAAGTAATTTGCCGGTGGTACTTATTACTAAAAACGAAGCGGAGAATTTAATGGATGAAGCCATAGGTTCGCAGATAAGCGATTATCTTATTAAACCGGTTAACCCAAACCAGGTTTGGCTGAGTTTAAAAAAACTGATTGATAACAAACGATTGGTTGCCGAAAAAACAACATCGGCTTACCAGCAGCAGTTCAGGAGCTTGTTTACTTCGCTAAACAGTAATCCCAATTATAACGAGTGGATGGAGATTTACCGTAAACTGGTTTATTGGGAACTGGAGATGAAGAAGAGCGATAGCCCGGAAATGCAGGAAGTTTTTCAGGCGCAAAAAACAGAGGCCAATACTGAATTTTTTAAATTCATTTCAAGAAATTATGCAGATTGGGTAAACCCTAAAAGTGCCGATGCGCCCATCATGAGCCATAACCTGATGAAGTTTAAAGTGCTGCCGCATTTAGAAAAAGGTGTACCACTATTTTTTGTGCTGATTGATAATTTACGTTTTGATCAATGGAAAACGATTCAACCAATTTTTGCAGAAAGTTTCCGCATACATGAGGAAGAGACTTTTTATGCTATACTACCTACGGCCACACAGTATGCCCGTAATGCCATTTTTGCCGGCATGATGCCGGTTGATATTGAAAAGAAATTTCCGATACAATGGAAAAATGATGATGAGGATGGAGGAAAGAATATGTTTGAAGAAGATTTTTTTAAAGCGCAGTTAAAAAGTTTGGGTAAGGGAGATTTAAAATACTCATACACCAAAATTACCAACAATCACGATGGGCAAAAATTAGTTGATAATATGCACAATATGCTGGACAACGATATTAATGTAATCGTTTACAATTTTGTGGATATGCTAAGTCATGCCCGTACAGAAATGGAAGTACTGAAAGAACTGGCCGGCGATGAAACCAGTTACCGCAGCATTACTGAAAGCTGGTTTACCCATTCGCCGCTGCACCAGGCACTTAAAAAAATAGCCGATAAAAAATTAACTATGATTGTAGCGACTGATCATGGAAGTGTAAGGGTTAATACGCCTGCAAAAGTTATTGGCGATAAACAAACCACCGCCAACCTGCGTTATAAACACGGGCGTAATTTAAATTACGAGCCTAAAGATGTGCTGGCGTTTAGAGATCCAAGGGAAGCAGGATTACCGGTGCCTAATGTGAATTCTTCTTTCATTTTTGCCAAAGGCGACCTGTATTTGTGCTACCCCAATAATTATAATCATTTTGCCAATTATTACCGCAATACCTTTCAACATGGTGGTATTAGCCTTGAGGAAATGATTGTACCGGTGATAAGGATGACGAATAAGTAACCCCCTCCGCGCCCTGAAGGGGGAACCCGACAGCGTTTAATTTTAATAGAATAGAAAGTTTAAGGCATTTCAATATTTAAGTTATCAACGATTGTTGAAAATTTAATTTTTTATAGTTGCTCAATTAAGTGAAGTTGCAATTAATTAAAAACTGTAAAAGCCCCTTCAGGGGTTTGGGGCTTGATTAAGGTACTATGAAATATACACAACATAATTTAGATAAGATAGAAAAAGTAGCGGAAGAATGTGGTTATGTTATCCGTTACGAACGGGGTACTTTTCAAAGCGGTTACTGCATTCTGCAGGACAGGAAAGTGATTGTTATCAATAAATTTTTTCAAACAGAAGGAAGGATGAACTCCCTGATTGACCTGATGCCCCAATTAGAAATCAGTTTTGATGCACTTACACACGAAAGCCAGAAAGTTTATGATGAAGTGATGAGTGTGGTAAAATAGATAATGGTCATTAAGCTATTTGCCATTTGCTACGTTTTACAGTAAGGTAACTCAATCACTTAATGACGGTTGACTAATGACTTGCCAAATCCCTATTTTTGCAGCGTGCAAACTCCTCCTTTAAAAATAACATTCCTGGGTTCCGGCACCAGCAGTGGCGTACCTATGATTGGCTGTAGTTGCCAAGTATGTACATCAACTGATAAAAAAGACAATCGCTTGCGCTCCAGCATACTGGTTGAAAGCGAAACTACTTCTATTGTTATTGATACCACGCCCGACTTCCGATACCAGATGTTGAGGGCCAATGTAAAAAAATTAGATGCGGTTTTATTTACACATCCGCACAAAGATCATATTGCAGGGCTGGATGATGTGAGGGCTTATAACTATTTTCAGCAAAAACCGATGGAGTTGTATGCCAACTCATTAACAGAGGAGGCTATTAAACGGGAATTTGCGTATGCATTTTCTGATAAAAAATATCCAGGTATTCCCAATCTCAATTTAAATACCATTGATGGTAGCCCGTTTATAATCGGCGACATTCCGGTTACACCGATACTGGTATGGCATTTAAAAATGCCGGTGCTGGGTTTCAGGTTTGGTAAGTTTACTTACATAACTGATGCAAATAAAATTGATGCAACTGAGAAAGAAAAAATAACAGGAAGCGAAACGATGGTTTTAAATGCGCTGCGTAAAGAAAGTCATATATCCCATTTCACTTTGGACGAAGCGGTTGCCATGGTACAGGAATTGGCTGTGCCAACAGGCTGGTTTACCCATATAAGCCACCAGTTAGGGCTTCATGAAAATGTAAATTCCTCTTTGCCTGCCGGTGTTAAATTGGCTTATGACGGCTTAGTACTTTTTTTTAAATAAACCAAAATTTTAGCCTAGGGTTTTTGTGCTTTTTTTTAGGGTTTCTCCTACTTTTTTTCTCAAAAAACCTAGGGATTTAAAAATTCAGTGGCCTAATTTGGCAGCTGATGAACAACCGCAAAAAAAATCTGTCAGAGTACCTTTCCTTTACCCGCAAAGAACGGGTGGGGCTTATTTGTGCTGTTGCCATAATGATGCTGGCACCACTTACGCCTTATTTATTATTTGTTTTCAGTAAAAAGGAGGCAGACAATAATAAATCCTTTGAAAAGGAGATAGCTCAACTTAAAATACAGGAACAGGACAGTACCCGGGAATTTAAATCAAATGGCTATAAGGAGAATGCCCGTTATAATCAGCCCTCAGAAAAAAATTACAATTACAATGCAGCCAGGGGCGAACTTTTTTATTTTGATCCCAATACCATATCTGCTGAGGATTGGCAAAGGCTGGGGGTAAGGGAGAAGACAGCAAAAACAATCCTTAATTACATCTCAAAAGGAGGGAGGTTTTATAAGCCGGAAGACATCGGCAAAATATGGGGCCTGCATGAAGATGAAGTAAAACGGCTTTTGCCTTATGTGAGGATAGATGCAAAGCCTGCAACAACTTACAATAAATATCCTGAGACAGAAAAAAGTAAAGCATACGAAAAACCAAAATACAGCATTGTACCCATTGATATAAACAACAGCGATACTGCGGCCTTTATTGCTTTGCCGGGCATTGGCAGTAAACTGGCAGCACGTATCGTTGCCTTCAGGGAAAAGTTGGGCGGTTTTTATAAAATTGAGCAGGTAGCAGAAACTTATGCATTGCCCGACTCTACCTTTCAGAAAATAAAAACCAGGCTGGTTATGGGCAACGTCAGTATAAAAAAACTGAATATAAATACAGCTACTTTTGATGAATTGAAAGCGCATCCTTACCTGCGCTACAATATTGCAAACGCCATAGTACAATACAGAACACAGCATGGTAGTTTTTCATCAGTAGCCGATATAAAAAATATAATGCTGATAACCGAAGACGTTTACAATAAAGCTGCTCCTTATCTTACCACTAAATAATTACACTAACGTGCGTTAGTATTTAAAATGCCTTAAATTGCAACTTTAAAGATTGTTTTTATGAACTTTACAACATCGGAATTAACCGGGCAGGTTGCACAGACTGCCCGTGAATTTGCTTTACAGCACATTAAACCCCACCTGATGGAATGGGACGAAAGCCAGGAATTTCC
>JBBQLS010000200.1:0-5282 GCA_038328115.1 Chitinophagales bacterium | reverse complement strand
CCGGGTTAAATAAAAGCGATAAAAAAATGTACCCTGAATAATCTTTGGTTCATTCAAAATTTTTTCCATTAAAGCTGCCTGCTTATTCTTTGGTATAGCATCTGTAAGTATGGCCCAGACATTTGCATGCTGGCTGAATTCTTTTTTGTCGGGTGAATCTGCGAACATTCCTTTCTTAGCATCCCAGCATTTTTTGAAGGTGGCTTTTTTTATTTTTTCTGCAAGCTGCCGATAGTGACTGGCCAAATCTTTTTTGTTATATTTTTCAAAAAGTTCAGCAGCTATCATAAGGGTATGAGCATATTGCAGCGTAAGAACCGAAGAATACCCATCCCAACCAGCCGGCTGACCACCAATGCCCAATTTATTATCCCATGGCCATTCAGTAGTCCAATCCACAAACTTCCACCAGGGCATTTTATAAAGCATACCTGCTGAATCAATATATTGTTCGTGCCAGTTTAATACATCATCTATGTTTCGGATAAAGGTTTTTACAAAAGCAGCATCGGGCCTTAGCATCCAGTAATCGTGTACCATATTTATCCAGAATAAAGAAAAGGGCGGAATATATTGCACTCCGGAGCAGGGATAACAACTTTTGGTTAAACCATCCGATGAAATAGAATTATTAAACTGTTCAATCGCATTTTTAACTAAACGGTCATCGCCAAAAGCATACAAAGAAATTAAAGCTTGTATTCTTGTATCACCTGAATATTGTTGTTGTTCGTAATAAGGACAATCAAAATAAGTTTCATGGGCGCACAATTTCGCTGTACGCATACTTACATCCCAAATGGGCTTTAATGAATTATCACTGGAAGTAAAAGAAGCTTTTTCTTCAAAAGGATAACCGGTAGCAATACCATAAAAATCCTGAATAATTAAAGGATCTTCTTTAGTACTGATTTCTAATTGCACATAACGATACGTCCTAAACCATAATGAACGGAATACCCTGTTAGGTTGGCCATCTGGCAAAATTCTATCGTAGTAACCAAGTATTTCTTTTCCTTTAATTTCATTTCTATTTCCTTTAGCACCTTTCCTATTGGATGAACTGTCGTACATCGCCTCAGAATATAAAATAGTAACTGATGAATTTCTTCCGCCGCTGATTTTGATTTCAGGATAAGCTGCAATTAAAAAAGTTTGGTCAAGGAGAATTATTGCATTGGTATGAGAGGGGATGAGTAAAGGAGCAGTTCCGTTAATGAAACCATCGTCCTCATTCACACCTTTAGCTAAAGCAATTTTTGGTATTCGGCGCTGCTCAAGATACATCAATGGAATTTTGCGAGGAACCAGAAAAGGCTCACCCCCTAAATGAATTCCTTTTGGTGATCCCCGGGATAAAACCGAGGAAGCCTTCCACAAACTGTCGTTGAAAATTAAAGCGGCCCAATTCCAGGGATATTTAGTTGCATCAACTTGTTCACCTGGGCCAACGTCAAGATAAAGACCAGCTCTGTTCCTATCGTAAGGCAAAGGACTGTATGATTCATCTTTACTGACTTTCCAGCTTGCATTTGTATTAGCGATTGCCTCTGTTTCTGTATGCCCCTGCAGAATAAAAGCAGTACGCAAACTAATTTGAGCGGCCCCTTTATATTGACCATAGTTCCAAACTACGGCTGCTAATATGTTTTCTCCTTTATGCAGAAAGGGGGCTATATCAACTGTTTCATAAAACCAGTTTTCCAGGTCGCCTCTTGCAGGTCCATGAACCACTTCGGTTTCATTGATAAAAAGTTTATACCGGTTATCGGCAGAAATATGAATTATAAAATGTTCCGGTTTTTTTTCAAGATTTATTATTTTACGAAAATGATAAACACCAAAAGCTTTTAAATCATTATCGGGTGTAGTAATCCAGGATGCGGGCCAGAATTTATCCGAATAAAAAGACTCTTTTTGCTTATCTTTTTTTTGCGATAATATAATTGTGTAAAAAAACAAAAAAAGGATTAACAAGTTACTTTTCTTCATAATAAAACTGAGTATATAAAGTAATCATTTTTGATTTCCCATTAGTAAAACATCATAACAATTATTTATACATAATATTCAGAATACAAATTTCTCTCCATAAAAATTTTTATAATAACTTACGTTAACCGAAAACTCTTACCCAGTAAGGACAGTGCCTGTTTCCTTTTTTGCCTTGATGCAAAAAAAGAAATAAAAAAAATCAAGCCCGCCAGGCTAAAAACCGTTCGGGCGGGGCTGCATAAAAAAATTTAATCAGACTCACAAAAAAAATAAAAAGATACTAATGCCCAATTATAAAAAAAACGATGGTCAATTAGAAAAAAGACCCTCGTTGATTACTACTTGCTGCTTACTGCTTACTACTTTGCTAAATTTTGCTTATGTAGCTTTTTTAGATGAGAGAAAATCTATTCAAACTTAATAACCTGTATTTTGAACAATTTTTGGATTTAAATCAATATCACCTTGTGGCACAGGATAATGGTTCCATTTAGGTTGCATAGTAAAAGCATATTCATTAAGCAAAAACTTTGCGGCCCTTCCCGTTCTTGTATAATGAAACCATAGATTGGGTTCAAAATTTAACTCCGAGCGCCTTTCTTTCATTATATCAGTAAAGTATGTTTCCCTGTCAGCCTGCACTACTCTCGGCGCTAAACCCGCCCTTACCCTTACCTGATTAAGTTTGCTGTATGCTCCGGCAATATCACCTGATTCAAATAAAATTTCAGAATAATTCAGCAAAAACTCTGCATACCTGAATGCAATTATATTTTGAGCCCACCACCACTCCTGAATATTAGTAATATTATCAGCAGTGCCTGTCCACCACTTTGTTGAAAAGCAGGAATTTTTTTGAGCAATGGTGAGTGGAATATTAACTGTAGTCTTCATCGTTTCCCCTTTATAACTTTCCCCGGCTACTTTTATAAATTGCTGCCGTCTTACATCGCCAGGTTCAAAAGAATTAGCAAGTTTCTTGCTCCCAACAACAGCACCTGTACCATTAAATACAGCATAATCATTTCCGATACCTTGTGGTCCGCATACCCAATTTAGAAACTGGCCGTAGTTAGGACTCCCGTCCCAATTTACCTTTGCGCCAGGCACAAAATAATACTGAATTTCAAAAATAGATTCCGCGGTATTTTCTGTTACATAAGAAAACAAATCCCGGATATTAGCGGTGGGAAGAAGCGAATATTTCCCTAACGCATCCAAATCCATCGAAGCTTGCTTTGCCTTTACCCAATCTTTTGTGTACATATAGGCATTAGCGAGATAGGCTAATGCAGCGCCCTTGGTAGCCCTGCCTACATTTGCAGCATCCCAATTTTTTGGTAATTTTTGAGATGCAGCGGTTAAATCTGCAATAGCCTGGGCCCACACCTGGGCTTCAGGTGATCTTGCTAATGATAGTGCTGCGGCATCCGATACATCGTATGATTTTAAGTATAGAATAGCATCACCATATTTTTGAGCAAGACTATAATACGCAAACCCTCTTAAAAATTTCGCTTCCCCTTCGGTCATGTCTTTTTCTGCTGCTTTTAAAACAGCCCCATCACTTACCAGTTTTTCAAGAAGTACATTTGCTCTACTAATAATCTTATAAAGGACTGTCCACCCACTAGCCAATTGGGCTGTAGGGGTAGCAAAAGTATTAAGATCGTAAGGCTGCTCACTACCCTGATTTACATCGTGTAAAAAAATATTACTTTCAACTACCCAACCCTGCATACCTTTTCCGAGTGGGGCAAAATTCCAGGTACCTCCTAACTCCGAATAAGCACCAAAAGTAAAAGCATCAAAATCCTTTTTTGATTTAAAATAAGTTTGATCAAAGGCAGCCCCTGTTTGAGGTTCAGCAGTTAAAAATGATTTTTTACATGCCTGAAGTATGAGTATCGATAGTGTGATAATCAAACATACTATTATTATTTTTTTCATTCTTTTAGCTTTAATGTTAAAGATTTATTTACAATTCAGTTAAAAGCGGAGATTTAATCCTACTAATATTGTTCTTGGTAAAGGGTATCTTCCATAATCAACACCGGTAGTTAAAGGGTTAACTTCATCCGAAGGTTGTTTTGCATCACCGGGACCTGATTGGTAACGGGTACCTACTTCAGGATCATATCCGGTGTAATTTGTAAATGTGTACAGATTTTGAGCTGAGATATAAAGCCTTAAACTGTTAATGCGCATTTTACTAATTAATTTTACTGGAAGTGTGTAGCCCAATTGCATATTGCGAATACGAACAAATGAACCATCTTCTATATATGCTGAAGAGAAATAACGGTTTGACGAAGGTGCATCATAAGAATTACGGGGCATATCATTACTGGAGCCTTTTCCAGTCCACCTATTAAGCCAATTTGATGACCCATTTATGAATCCTGCATCACCTGATATATGCATGGCATAAGCATCGAACATATTGGCAACCTGAACACCTGCCTGACCCTGGAAGAAAACAGAAAAGTCGAAATCCTTATATGTTGCACTTAGATTTAAGCCAAAAATATATTTTGGCAATCCATTTCCAATTATTGTCTTATCATTTGCATCAATTTTTTTGTCGCCGTTCAAATCCTTGAATCTGCGGTCTCCCGGTTTTACACCACTCATACCACTGTTTGCTGCTTCAGCGGCGTCCTGAATAATTCCATCTGCAACATATCCCCAAAAATTTCCAATCCGCTCACCTACTGCTGATCGGGTTTGGGAACCACCATCGTCACCCTGAAGTGATCCAAGTGGCTGAGAAATATAATCTGTTGCATTACCCAGCAATTTGGTAATTTTATTATCAAGAGTTGAAAAATTGGCTGTTGCTGAAAAATTTATTTGTCCGATTTTTTTATTCACTCCTAAAAGCAACTCCAATCCTTTATTCTCCATTGAGAACAGGTTTTTAGTTATTTTGTCTCCCGGTGCATCCAAATAACTGGGAACAGGTCCATCCCCAAGCATATCGGTTTGTTTCTTTATATAGTAATCAGCAGAAAGGGTAATTAAATTATTAAATAAAACGGCATCAAGTCCAAAATTTGTTTGAGCAGATTTTTCCCAATGTATGTTCGGATCCCCGATATTGTTACGGTAGGACGCAGGAACGACCGAATTTCCTAATACATAATTGTAAAGTCCCGCATTGTTGCTATAAGTACTTGCATATTTAAAGTTGGGTATATTTTGGTTACCAACAATACCATAGCTACCACGCAATTTTAGTTCGTTGATTGCTTTTATATTTTTTATAAATGGTTCTTCAGACAGCC
>JBBQLS010000199.1:0-5437 GCA_038328115.1 Chitinophagales bacterium | reverse complement strand
TGAATACACAACAGAATCGCAGGTGTACGACCGTGGTGGTGTAAGCATTCAGGTTAACTGGAATGATTATCAGCAGCGGATATTGGTGGATGATTCCCAGGCATCGTTTGTAAAAAAGAACTGGGAGGATGAATGGAAGGGAGTTTGTGGATACGTTGAGAAACTAGTGAAGGGACGATGAAAGCTTTTGTGTGTATCGCCAACAGCCAAAGGATTAACCATTTTACTGCTGGCGTTTTGTGTTAGCTGCGGGCATTTATTTACCGGGCTTCGGTCGTTGGGGGGGACGCACAACGACGGCATTAGTGTTTTATATTTTATGAGGGTTAAAGAGTGAGAGTTTGAAGTTTAGTAATGCCAACGGCGGCGAAAGAATTTTTGCGCCACTTGTTTTTGTAAATAAACAACGGCGATGAGTGGGCTTAAGTAATGCCAACAGCGGCAAGAAAAGAAAAACCTACTCATAATTATTTATTAATCATCAACTTTTCCAGTTTATCCAATCTTAATTTCAATTCACCCACTTCATTTTTTAATTCCATGTTCTCTGCATTTAGCATCGCTGTTCTTTTCACCAAAGCCTGGATGGCAATGAGGTTTACACCAATAAAATCCTGCTGGTAGATCAACGTATCGCAACCAATTGTACCCAGATCATCTTTACCGAATGCTGCAAAAAAATCCTGCGCCATCGGGCCATAATGACGGAATGTTTTTGGGTCCTGCGTTTTATAATTCCATGTAGTAAGATTAAGCTTCAATATCTTTTGAAGAAATGATTCACCATCAACCGGTAAAAAATTTTCCTTTCTGCGAACATCACTGAGCACAGCCCATGAGTTTGCACCTGATGGAAGCTGCACGCCAACATCACTGCCGGCATTACTCGATATAAGGTAATAACCTCCATTAAATCGGCCAACAAACTGATCAGGTGTTCCTACAACTCTTACACCTCTGCTATAAGGATCACTGTCTCCTAAAAAGAACGATCCTTTTTTACCATTGGTAGAAAGATTTGTGCCTATTGCAAGAGATTGATCCCCACTTGCAGTTGCATTTAATCCCATTGAAAAGGACGCCAGCCCGCTTGCGGTAGTAAATTGTCCCATTGCAACAGACGACTGCCCGTTTGCTATAGAAGTAAAGCCCATTGCAACAGACGAGTGCCCACCTGCTGAGGAACCATCACCCATGGCGGTAGAATACAGTCCGCTGGCGGTTGTACTAGCTCCCATTGTAGTGGAATAATCTCCGCTGGCGGTTGTAATATACCCCATGGAAGTGGAAGCAGTTCCGCCGGCGTGTGTAGCAGATCCCATGGCAGTGGAAGTATTTCCGTTGGCGGTTGTATTTAGTCCTAAGGCAATTGAAGAAAACCCAACATTCACATTATCCCATTGCGAGCTGGTAACAGAACCTGCACGAAATGCTGCTTTACCGGGATAGAACATCATACGGCTACCAGTACCAAGGTCAGGAACGGTCGACGATACATTATAAGTTCCGGTAATCAGCAAACCTTTGAAGGTATTGGCTCCCAGGTCAACATGCAGCAATGCATTTGCATTTGGAGTGTTGGTACCAATGCCTACGTTTTGTGCAACTGATGAAATGGCAACAATCATCAAAAGGGTGAAGAAACAGATATTTTTTTTCATGCTGTTTAGTTGAAAGATGATGATAATTATTACTTGTAAGATAACAATTTTCTCCCGACAAGCGGACAGCAGCAGCACACTGCTAATTATTGGAATAATGTGTAAGTTTTACGAGGCTATCTTTTTCAGCAGCTTTTTGGTTGCAACGCCGCTTGTCAGAGACAAAGCGGCGGCAGCTCATGAGGTTTAGGCGTTGGCTTGCGGATGAGTTTGGAACACCGACAGGGGCGAAACGCCAACGGCGGCGAAGAAGACTTGCGCCAGTAGGGGATTTAAAAGCTATGTATTATGTTAGCTGCGGCATTTATTTGCCTGGCTTCGGTCGTTGGCGAGACGCACAACGACGGCATACGTGTTTTATATTTTATGAGGGTTAAAGAGCGAGAGCTTGAAGTTTAGTAACGCCAGCGGCGGCGAAGAAAAATTTACTGAAAAAGTATTTGTGCAATAACGAATGTTGTCTTACTTTTAAGACAATAAAAAAAGCGGCTAAGTGTACAAGACTTAGCCGCCAAAAACAAACAAATCAGTCACGATTACATCTCGTTCTGGAGATTTACGGTAGCTAATCAACTCAATCGGAGTGTGTCGTACCAATTTATTAATTTTTACTTTCAATGGCTGTCTAATAGACGGCCATTACTATTTGCGAATATAAGAAAAAAATATAGTTAAAATGATATTCGCAAGGAAATAGTTAAGAACAGGTAAATAATGCAAAAATGAGATGAAAATAGATTGGTTTATATCAAATAAAGAATTATTTTTGAAATATGAAATTGAAATTTATAACCCCAGCAATGCAACAGCCTGTTTACAGGGCATCAGTTCACATGACAGGCCGGATCGGATTCTCAATACAAACAGCTAAAAAATTTGGAATTGGGATTGATAAAAGCATGGGTCTTGCTATTAATGAAGACGACCCAAATGATCCCTCTATATATGGCTTACTGTATGAGAAAGGTAAACCAGACACATATAGAATCATAAAAGGAGGGGATTATCATTCCGTAAATGCTAAATCTTTTTTTGATACCATTGGAATTGATTATTCAAATGGAGATATATCCTATAATGTTTTAGAAGTTGATATTGATAGCACTATAGCTCTGAAATTTACTCCAAGGATTATTGAAAATAAATTTAAAAAGGCAACTTCGTTGCAAAAAGAAGATAATAAAGAAGAAAATAAATGAATAGTGAAATAGTTATTTATCAATCAGTAGACGGGACCACAAAAATTGATGTTCGCTTAGAAAATGAAAGCGTATGGCTAACACAAGCCCAAATGACAGTTTTGTATCAAACTACAAAACAGAATATAAGTTTGCATTTAAAAAATATTTATAAAGAAAGAGAATTAGAAGAAAAGTCAACTGTCAAGGAATACTTGACAGTTCAAGTTGAGGGGAGCAGGGAGGTGCAACGACCTATTCAGCATTATAATCTTGACATGATAATTTCTGTCGGTTATAGGGTGAATAGTCATAGAGGAACTCAATTCCGTATATGGGCCACTCAAAGATTAAAAGAATACCTTATCAAAGGTTTTACGATGGACGATGAACGATTAAAGTCTGGTAATGACATGAGGAGTTTTGACGAGTTATTAGCCAGAATAAGAGATATTCGTTCTTCTGAAAGAGTATTTTATCAAAAGGTTAAAGATATATATGCGACAAGCATAGACTATGACCCTAAAAACGATTTAACCGTAAAGTTTTTCCAAACTATTCAAAATAAACTTCATTGGGCTATCCATAAACACACTGCTGCAGAATTAATTACAGAAAGGGCTGACGCAGAAAAGGTAAACATGGGGTTAAATACTTGGAAGTCTGATAAAATCAGAAAATCAGATGTATCGGTAGCTAAAAATTATTTGACGGAGGAAGAAATAAAAGCTTTAAACCTTTTGGTCGAACAATACCTGGCGTTTGCAGAATCACAAGCATTGGCAAGAAAAGAAATGTATATGAAGGATTGGATAAAAAAACTTCATGACATTCTTACTATTAATGAAAAGGAAATTTTATTGGATGCAGGAAGAATTAGCCATAAAGTAGCAGAGAGTTATGCTGAAAAACAATATGGCAAATTCCTTTCAAAACAAAAAGAAATTGAAAGAGTAAATTCCATCAAAGAGTTAGAAGATGAGATTAAATCAATAAAAAAGAAGTCGCCTCCCAAAAAATAATCTGAACTACTTTTTCATAATTATTTGAT
This sequence comes from Chitinophagales bacterium, assembly GCA_038328115.1. Classification (GTDB taxonomy): domain Bacteria; phylum Bacteroidota; class Bacteroidia; order Chitinophagales; family Chitinophagaceae; genus Ferruginibacter. The sequence goes on along the minus strand of JBBQLS010000199.1, from coordinate 1,547 downwards.
AAACCATAGACGGAGCTTTTGTAATTCACATATAGGTAAGAGAGTTTTTTGAATAGATTTTCTTCGGTGTCCTGAATCAATATCCTAATCCTAACCTTTCCACCTGTTTTATCTTCTGCTGAAAAACCGACATTGTTAAATACCTTAATGCAATGTATAAAATATTTAATTTGTTTAGTAATTAATTTCATTGCCCAACAAAGCTCCTCTGTACAAGAGTGCGACGCCACCGCAGCCCAATAGCATTCCTACCGCCTGGCCCAAAACAAAAAAAACCACCTGCCAAAGGCAGATGGGATCGGTTTATTTTAAGGGATTTATTATATTAATACCTGTAAGCGTCAGTCTTAAATGGTCCTTCTTTTGGAAGACCTAAGTAAGCGCTTTGATCAGCAGTTAACTCATCTAATACCACGCCGATTTTGGCAAGGTGTAAACGGGCAACTTTTTCATCAAGGAATTTTGGTAACACGTAAACTTTGTTTTCGTATTTATCGGTGTTGGTCCATAATTCAAGCTGGGCAAGTGTTTGGTTGGTAAATGATGCACTCATTACAAATGATGGGTGACCGGTTGCACAACCTAAATTTACCAAACGTCCTTCAGCCAATACAATCACATCTTTACCTTCGATGGTATATAAATCAACCTGTGGTTTGATGGTGTTTTTAGTACTGCCGTAGTTTGCATTTAACCAGGCCATGTCAATTTCAATATCAAAGTGACCGATGTTACAAACGATCGCTTTATCCTTCATCAAACGGAAATGTTTTTCGGTGATCAGATCACGACAACCAGAAGCTGTAACAATAATATCAGCTTCTTTAACTGCTTCAATCATTGGCTTAACTTCAAAACCGTCCATAGCTGCCTGTAAAGCACAGATAGGATCAATCTCTGTAATGATAACCCTGCAACCTGCACCTTTTAATGAAGCGGCAGAACCTTTACCCACATCACCATAACTACCAACAACGGCAACTTTACCAGCCATCATAACATCAGTAGCACGGCGGATAGCATCTACCAAACTCTCTTTACAACCATACTTGTTATCAAATTTAGATTTGGTAACAGAATCGTTGATGTTGATTGCAGGAATTGGCAAAGTGCCTTTTTCCATACGCTCGTATAAACGGTGAACACCGGTTGTAGTTTCTTCTGATAAACCTTTAACGTGTTGTATCAACTCAGGGTATGTATCAAAAACCATGTTGGTTAAATCACCACCGTCATCAAGTATCATATTTAAAGGACGATCTGCAGCACCAAAGAATAAAGTCTGCTCAATACACCAATCAGATTCAGCTTGTGTTTGTCCTTTCCAGGCAAAAACACCAACGCCTGTTGCAGCAATGGCAGCAGCAGCCTGATCTTGTGTAGAGAAGATGTTACATGAACTCCATTTAACTTCTGCACCTAAAGCAGTAAGGGTTTCAATTAAAACCGCAGTCTGAATGGTCATGTGCAGGCAACCTGCAATACGTGCACCTTTCAATGGCTGTGATGGTCCGTATTCTTTACGGATAGACATTAAGCCCGGCATT
>JBBQLS010000198.1:0-5475 GCA_038328115.1 Chitinophagales bacterium | reverse complement strand
GGTGGTTATTTTTTCTTTTTGCTGAAAAAGCAGGGCATGTATCATTTTTACCACTTTACCCTTGTCTTCTGTCTTGCGCCACTCCATTACCATGGCTTTAAGGCGCCTTTCCATGTCTTTGAGGTAAATGATTTTATCGGCGGCAATATTGTTCTGCAATTTCAGCCTTTCCATCTCCTGCTGGTGCTGCTCTTTATGTAAAACCTGCTGCATTTCCTTTTTCAGGACTTCATTTTCCTTTAATAAAGTTTTAAGCTGGTCTTTTTCCTTGTCGATATGCTGCAGATCCTGCTCGGTGCGGTTTAACAGTTTATCAAGGGTAAAATGATCATCATCTACCAGTTTACGGGCTTTTTCTATCAGTCTTTTCTCCAGCCCTATCCTTTCAGCAATGGAAAATGTGTAGGAACTGCCCGGCTTGCCCACAATGAGTTTATACATGGGCAGTAGATTCTTTTCATCAAACTGCATGGCACCATTTATAATACCGGCGACTTTATTGGCCATTACTTTTAAGTTGAGGTAATGGGTGGTAACAATGCCAAAACTGTGTTTAATGGCCAGTTCTTCCATAATCACTTCGGCAAAAGCTCCACCAAGATTTGGATCGCTGCCGCTACCGAGTTCATCAATAAAGAACAGCGTTTTACCATTGGCATTTTCCATAAAATGCTTCATATTCTTTAAATGCGATGAGTAGGTGCTTAACTCAAATTCCAGGCTTTGGGTATCGCCTATATGGATCATGATCTGCTTAAAAATCCCCATCTCGCTATCGGGATGAACCGGCACCAGTAAACCACTCTGCAGCATCAGTTGCAACAGGCCAACGGTTTTTAAGGTTACCGTTTTACCACCGGCATTGGGCCCGCTTATAACCAGTATCCTTTGCTTTTCATTTAAAGAAAGATCGACGGGTATGGTTGTTTTTTTGTTTGTTTTATTGTAGAGATATAGCAGCGGATGATAAGCCTGTATCAGTTTTACATGCGCCTTATCAATCACCACCGGGTAATTACCATTGTACTCAATTGCAAATTTAGCTTTTGCCCTGATGAAATCAAATTCACCGGCCATGTTAAGATAGCTTTTAAGCAATTCGGCATACACACTTAAATCCTGCGTAAGTTTTCTGAGGATCTTGTACACTTCTTTTCTTTCCTCATTTTCCAGCGAAAAAACAGCATTGTTGAGTTCGGTGGTTTCTTCGGGCTCAATAAAAGTAGTACGGCGGCTGTCGCTTTCGCCATGCAGTATGCCTTTTATCATGCGCTTTTGTTCTGCAAAAACTGCCAATACCCTTCTGCCGTTTAAAAAACTTTCTTCAATATCTGCCAAATAACCCTGTTTGTTCAGGTTGCTTACAATGCGGTCAAATACCTTTCGCAGTTCATTACGTTTTCGGTAAAGGCTCATGCGTATCTCTGCCAGTTCCGGGCTGGCACTGTCTTTTACCTGACCGGTTTCATCCAGTATGCTATCAATCATTTCCACAATTACCTTCTCGTAATAAGCATCATGCACAACTTTAGTTAATGCGGGGTAAGCAATGCGACGTTCATTATCAAACCAGCGAAAAATATTGTTGGTGTTTTCGGCAAGCCGCCTGATGAGGAGAAATTGTTCGCCGGTTAAAACGGCACCGGGAATACCCAGCAGCTTTAACTCTTTGCTTATATTGTGTGTAAATTCATTGGGAAAAGGCTGCCCGTTTTGCAGCAACAATTTAAATTCGTTGCTTTGCTGCAGTTCGGTTTGTATAAATTCTTTTTTGGTGTGCAGTCTCAGTTGTTCTGCCTTGTGTTTTGCAAATTCGGTACGGCAATGCAGGGCCAGTAAGGTTTTTACTTTTTCATATTCTAACTGTACCAATGCCGATTCCGGAAAAAATTTCATGACCTGTTTCCCCAAGGAGGATTTTGATTAAAAGAAGGCAAAGGTAGTTTGTATTCTTTATTTTTCAATTGGCTGAACCTGCAACTCATCCAAGGGCGTTGTTCCATCCTTCTCTCTTTTAAAAATAAATTCATTGCTGCTGAGGATAACTATTTCGGCAGTGGTACAAATTTTACAGCCTTCCATTAAATGCCCGCCAATGGTTTTGCCGGTGCTGTCGCTGCTGCCATTGGGCTGGTTGGCAAAACGAATTTGGTAATTTGTCAGGCTGCCGACACAAGTACTCACACATCCTGCTTTAATTTGCTTTTCGTTCACCAGGTTTTGAATACCCGTTTTAAGGTCTTCGCCGGGCTTTAACCGAAAAGCATGTGCAGTAAGCTTATCCATAACTGTTTTTTGATTGCAGGAAAGAATGATCAGTGATGCTAAAATAATATAAGTGAATCTCATTATTGCAAAATACAGGTATCTACTGGCAGCAGCAATGTTTGTTAAACTTTTGTTGCGGTAACTTGTTGTATAATCTATGCCATTTACCTTTGCGTAAGTAAATGAAAAAACTACAAACCATGTTAAGATTTCTGTTCATTTCGGTTGTTAGCTTTATGGGGTTAAGCTCCTGTGCACAAAAGGAAAACAATTCTGTAAAAACAAAAGAGGATAATAAACCAATGACGAATTCTACCATTAAGCTGGATACAGCTACCTTCGGCACCGGTTGCTTCTGGTGTACGGAGGCCATTTTTCAGCAACTGGAAGGTGTTGAAAAAGTTACCAGCGGTTATAGCGGTGGTTCTGTTCCCAACCCAACGTACGAGCAGGTTTGCAGCAAAACAACCGGTCATGCCGAATGTTTGAATATTATGTACGATCCTAAGAAAATAACCTTCGACGAGCTATTGGAAGTATTCTGGAAAACGCATGACCCTACAACTTTAAACCGCCAGGGAGCCGATGTGGGCACACAATACCGCAGTGTGGTTTTTTATCATAACGAAGAGCAACGGGCCAAGACAGCAAAGTATAAAGCTGAACTCGATAAAAGCGGCGCATTTGATAATCCCATTGTTACTACACTGGAACCATTCACTATTTTTTATCCGGCAGAGAATTATCACCAGAATTATTATAACAGTAATGGCAGTCAGGGTTATTGCCAGTTTGTAATAAGACCCAAAGTTGAAAAGTTTGAGAAGGTTTTTAAGAGTAAGCTGAAAAAACACTAGTAGAATAAGCTAAGAGGACAAAGGAGAAAAAGTGAAAGAAGGAATTATGTTCCTGCTTATATTTTGAGCTAAGAAGTGAAAAGAAGTGAAAGAGATAAGTTCAAACTCCTCCCTTTAGCTTCTTTTCTCCTTTGTCCTCTTAGCTAAAATTTTCGCCTCCTTTTCTCCTTCAACTCTTAGCCCAACGTCCTGCTTAGTTTGGTTTGAAATTAAACGGAGAATTAATTGTCGCCTTTTTTTCTTTCTCAGGTATTACAACTCCCTTGTGGCAGGTGTAACAGGTAACTGCCTGCACCTGAGCAGCCGTTACGGTTTCATTAAATTGAAAATAATTTTTATTGATGTCCATCGTCATCCGCATCATGTTACGGGCAATTTCCTTTTCAGGCTTGGTATCTTTCTCAAATTCCATTTTATAAATGTCTTTGTTGTAGGTATGACAAAACCCACAATCAACGCCCAGACCTGCCTTAAAGCCATCCATGATCTTATCAAGCGAATCGGCTGTAATATTTTTTGGTAGTACCTGCAGGTTTTTAAACTCTGAATTTACCGGTTGCTTAACAGCAGCCATACCAATAAAAACGAAAATTACCAGCGCAGCAATTACTTTTACTTTTCTAAATGATTTCATGTTGATTGTTTGATCAAATTTATAATTTTTTCACTCTTCTCAGCTCCAGCAGGTTTAAACTGTTTGGATAGAAATTTGAAATATTTTTATGTACCAGGTGTATCGCCATATCGTACCAAAGCGGCACCACCGGCGCATCGTTGATGATGATCCTGTCCATTTGCTGATACAATTTATAACGAAGTGAATCATTTTTTTCTGATAAGGCTTTTTCATAGAGCGCATCAAACGCTGCATTTTTATAACGGGTATAATTGGGCGGCGCCGGGTTTCTACCATAAAAAACACTCAGGTAATTTTCAGCATCGGGGTAATCAGCAATCCAGCTGCCCCTGAAAAACGGTGCCTGCGATTTGGATGTTTGCTCCATCAACAAACTTTTCTGTATTACTTCTACCTTAACATTAATACCCACCTGTAAAAGTTCGTTGGCGATATAGCTTCCAAGATCGCCATAAATGGGAATGGTTAGCAATTTTATTTCGGGTAAATTTTTCCCTTCGGGATAACCGGCTTCAGTAAGCAATTGTTTTGCTTTGGCAACATCGTAATGATAACCAGGCACTGCAACAGAATCAAAAGAAGGAAGCCCGGCAGGCACAAAACCACTCTCTGCCGCAATGCCAATGCTGTTACGCAGGTACAGCATCATTTTTTTACGGTCGAAACCATAATTAATTGCCTGCCTTATTTTTTGCAAACGCAAAGGTGAATTTTTTACCAGTTCATTTTCTCCATCAACCAAAATACCCAGGTATTCTATATTGAGATAAGGATGCTTGTGCAATTCAATTTTACCTTCCCATATTTTTTTAAGATTGCCTGTCTTGGTTAATACTTCATCTTTAAAAGAAGGATCAATATCATCAATAAAATCCAGCCGGTTTTGCTGAAACTCCAGGAACTCGGTTGCCTTGCTGTTAAAGAAAGAAACTTTGATGCCATCTAAGTAAGGCAGTTGGTTGCCATTGGCATCTTTTTCAAAATAATGCTCATTCTTTTTTAAAATAAGGGCCTGCCCTTCTTCCCAGGCAACTATACTGAAAGGCCCGCTGCCAACGGGGTGACTACGAAAATCATTTTTATATTTCTCCACCGCTTCCTTTGCAACGATGGAACAATACTGCATACTTAAAATACCGAGTATGGATTGAAAAGGGCGAATCAGTTTCAATTGAAATGTAGTATCATCAATGGCTTTAAATCCATTTGCAGAATCAACCCGGTTATTAAATATCCATGCACCGGGACTGGCGGTAGTTTTATCAATAATTCTTTTAAAACTGTATTCAACATCGTAAGCCGTTAATTGACGGCCCTTCCCGTTTGCAAAACAGGCATCATCCATAAAAAACACATCATTCCTTAAAAAGAAAGTGAAGGTGAGATTGTCATCAGAAATTTTCCAATGGCTTGCCAGCGAAGGCTGCATCTGCATATTGCTGTCAATTTCAATTAAGGTATTGTATAGCTGATGTGCTACCCACATTACCTGTTTGCTTTTGGCAAAAGCCGGGTCAAGTGTTGCAAGGCCGCTGCTTTCGTTATAGTGGAATATTTTTTTATCGGGATGATTGTGGTTTTTACAGGAAGTGAAAAGGATTGCCCACAAAGCCACAAAGGCACAAAGTAAAAGGATGAACGGTTGTTTGTATTTGTATTGTAATGCCATAAAAAAACTAAATTAGCACTTATATACAAATGCACATGAAACAA
>JBBQLS010000197.1:0-5515 GCA_038328115.1 Chitinophagales bacterium | reverse complement strand
ATTGTACCGATGGTGGGCCTGGAAGTAAAAAAAGTACAGTTTACTTTTAGCTACGATGTAACACTTTCCAGCCTAAGCAAATACAACGGCTACCGGGGCGCCAGCGAATTAAGCATTATAAAAAAAGGATTTTATCCCGATAATGTTGACCGGGCTTCTTTATGTCCTAAGTTTTAACAGGCACTTATTTCCGATTTTATCAACTCAGCATTTTATACGATTTTTGCGTAAATAAAATTACATGCAAACAGAAGTTGCGTTAATAAACAACGCATTGCAACTTATAGATTCCTTTAAAAAAATAGCAGGTGATGCATACATATTTGCTGATGAAGACAGTTTAAACAACTACGCCCACGATGAGACAGAGAACCTTCATTTTCTTCCCGATATTGTAATAAAACCCCGAACAGCACAGGAGATCAGCCAGATCATGATCATTTGCAATGAGCATAAAATACCGGTGACTCCCCGTGGGGCAGGTACTGGTTTAAGCGGTGGCGCACTGCCACATTTGGGCGGCGTTTTGATTTCTATGGAAAGAATGAACAGCATTATTGAAATTGATGAGCGCAACCTGCAGGTAACAACCGAGCCGGGGGTTATTACCGAAGTTTTACAAAATGCCGTTAAGGATAAAGGGTTGTTTTATCCGCCCGACCCCAGCAGCCGCGGCAGTTGTTTTATTGGTGGCAATATTGCCGAAAATAGTGGCGGTCCCAAGGCAGTTAAATACGGCGTGGTAAAAGATTATGTACTTAACCTGGAAATTGTTTTACCTACCGGCGAAATAATGTGGACCGGTGCAAATGTGTTAAAAAATTCTACCGGTTATAATTTAACACAATTGATAGTGGGAAGCGAAGGAACTTTAGCAATAGTTACAAAAATTGTTTTAAAGTTGCTGCCACATCCCAAATATGATTTGCTGATGCTGGTTCCTTTTAATTCGCTGGAGAAGGCAGGAGAAGCGGTGAGTGCCATTTTCAGGGCGGGCTTTACACCCAGTGCAATGGAACTGGTTGAAATAAATGCTTTAAAAATTGTAAGCCGTTTTGTTGATAGTACGGTAGTGCCCGTTACAGACGAAATGGAAGCACACTTAATAATTGAGGTAGATGGAAATCATCTTGATACTTTAATGAGCGAAATGGAAGCTATCTCAGAATTGCTGGTACAGTATGATTGTGGCGATGCTTTTTTTGCAGATGATGCACAACAAAAAGCTGAATTGTGGAAGTTGAGAAGGCGTGTTGCAGAAGCTGTAAAAATGGAGGGTTACACTATTGAAGAAGATACCGTGGTGCCCCGGGCAGAATTGCCGGCTTTGATACGTGGCGTTAAGGCACTGGGAAAAGAGTTTGATTTTGAAGTAGTTTGTTATGGCCATGCCGGCGATGGAAACCTGCACATCCGTATAAAGAAACAAGGAAGTATTTATAGCCTGAATAACCCCGATGTGATACCGGCGTTACAGGCCTTATTTAAATTGGTAAAATTGTTGGGTGGTACCATCAGCGGCGAACATGGCATAGGTTTAATTCAGAAGCCTTATATGGACATTGTTTTTGACAAAACGGGTTTTGAGCTGATGAAAGGAATAAAAAAAGTGTTCGATCCCAATAATATTTTAAACAGTGGAAAGATTTTTGATAGTAATTAAACCGGCGGTCTAAAAATTATTCTAAAAATTATAAACAGATAAGTTAAACACCCATGAAAAAAATTGTAATTTTTTTAGTATTTATCAGCAGTTTTTACGCTGCTAAGGCACAGGATGAAAAAGAGTCCGGTAATGAAATGAAAGGAGGGTTTAAAAAGGAAAATCTTTTTACAGGAGGAGGAATAACTGTTTCCTTTTCAAATTATAATACTGTTTTAGGCGCAAGCCCAGTTTTGGGTTATAGTATTACCAAATGGCTGGATGCCGGCATAGTGTTTAATTTTAATTATGCATCTCAAAGGCATCTTACTTATTTTATACAAACCGATCCCAACAATCCCTTTATTGGATATTACCAAACTACTGATGACAAATTACGTCAGACAGTTTTTGGGCCAGGCGCTTTTGTCAGGGCCTACCCTTTAAAATTTCTTTTTGCACAAGCGCAGGTAGAGCATAATTTTATCAATCAAAAGGTAATTTATGATAATGGAGCACCATCAGACAAATCAAGTTTATCAGCTACCAGTTTTTTAGTAGGTGCTGGTTATTGTAATGGCCGGGAAGGAACCGGCAGTTTGTTTTATTACGTATCAATCATGTTTGATGTTGCAGGAAACAAAAATTCACCGTATGTGGAAGAAACAAAAGCAGGCCATATAAATCCATTACCAATTATCAGCGCAGGGTTCCAGATTCCTTTATTTCAGGGAAGGAAAAACAGGAGGTAAATTACAGGAATGCTAAAATTTCATCAGGCTGTTTAAGTACCACCAGTTTGTCTTCAATGTTACCGTACAGAAAATTTTCGTCCTGCATGGTTTGTACAAAGGCCAGCAGATGGTTGTAGAATCCGGCTGTGTTCAGTATAAATATCTTTTTATCGTGAATGTTGAGCTGGTTCCAGGTAAGCATTTCAAAAAATTCATCCATGGTGCCAAAACCACCCGCTAATATGATGGCGGCATCGCATTTTTCGTACAATATTTTTTTACGGGTATGCATATTGTCTACCACAATCAGTTCGGTTATTCCCGGATGATGATGTTCCCTGTCTTTTAAAATTTCGGGAATAATGCCAACAACTTTTCCGTTCTTTTCCAGCACGCCATTAGATACGGCACCCATGATGCCTTTATTGCCGCCGCCATAGATTAATGTAATTTTTTTTGAGCCCAGCAAGTGCCCCAATGCCTTAGCCTGCTCTTCAAACAGCGGGTTGTTACCGCTTTTACTACCACAGAAAACCGCCAGTGAATTAATCTGCATAAAACTTTATTAATTTTTAAAGAACAAAGACACGATATTTTCTTTACTTTCAGGATAATTTTTAAGTAAACGAAAGATATGTCACCATTTTTGCTGTTCAGCTTTGTAATTGGTTATTTTATTTTATTGCTTGTTGTAGCCTATTTTACTTCAAAAAATTCCAACAACGATTCTTTTTTTATTGGTAATAAAAGCAGCAACTGGATGCTGGTTGCCTTTGGAATGATCGGTACATCCCTCAGCGGGGTTACGTTTGTGAGTGTACCGGGTACTGTGGGCGATTATGCCGGCGATGTGTTTAAAGGCTTTGGATATTTCCAGGTTGTGATTGGTTATTTTTTGGGATATTTTGTAATTGCTTATGTGCTGCTGCCTTTATATTACCGGCTTAATCTTACATCAATTTATAATTATCTGCAGGAGCGGTTTGGTTTTTTTTCATATAAAACGGGGTCTTTGTTTTTTATATTATCGAGAACAATAGGCGCAACCGCACGCCTTTATCTTGTAATTAATGTACTGCAGATTTTTATTCTGGATAATATGGGAATTTCCTTTACCGTTACCACATTGATTATTTTAGTGATGATTCTTTTATACACTTTTGAAGGTGGTGTTAAAACAATTGTTTACACAGATACATTGCAAACGTTGCTTATGCTTACAGGATTGGTAGTGTGCATAATCTACATCCTCTCAAATCTTAACCTTAATTTCAGCACAGCGCTAAATACACTAAGTTTAAAAGGATATACCCATATTTTTAATACTGACATTGGCAGTAAAGGATTTTTTCTTAAACAGATTATCGGCGGTGCTTTTATTGCCATTGCCATGACCGGCCTTGACCAGGAAATGATGCAAAAGAACATAAGCGTAAAAAGATTGAAAGATTCCCAGAAAAATATGATCACATTCAGCACTGTGATTGTAATAGTTAATTTTCTTTTTTTGTTGCTGGGAGGAATATTATACTTATATATTCTGCAAAATGGAGGCGAATATGCAGGCAAGCAATTATTACTGGATGGTAAGAATGTAATAGGGGATGACCTGTTTCCTTCGGTGGCCCTGCATTTTTTACCTAAAGCAGTAAGTATCATTTTTATAATTGCTCTTATTTCTGCATTGTTTCCCAGTGCGGATGGTGCATTAACAGCACTTACATCCTCATTTTGTATTGATATGCTGGGTTTAAAACGCCGCACAAACTGGAATGAAAAAAAGCAAAAAAGGATTAGACTTTTTGTTCACTTCACATTTGCGATTATATTTTTTATCTGTATCCTGGTGTTTAAACAAATCAACAATAAGTCAATTATATATATCATACTTGATTTAGCCGGCTACACTTACGGTCCTTTACTTGGCTTATTTGCTTTTGGCATACTTACCAAAAGACAAATTAAAGACGGCATTATTGTTACCCTTATTTGCCTTGCTGCACCTGTATTAACCTATTTGCTCAGAGAAAATTCAGCCACTTTACTTGGTGGTTACCAGATTGGTATTGAATTATTAATTATTAACGGCTTAATCACTTTTTTGGGTTTATGGCTGATCTCTAAAGCTGGCGTTAAAACAACAGATTCTTCAGAAATAAAAAGCTAACTTTACGTTGTTGGTAAGTGCCATTCTTCAAAATACAAAGTTGAGGAATGGCATTTTATCTACATACAAAACCAGCAATTTTACACACCTAAAATCGTTATAATGGAGTTGGTAAACCTTAAAGCTGAGCAGTACGCAAAGCAATACACATCTGCTTTGGACGAAGTGCTGGAAGAAATTGAAACGTTTACTTTGGCCAATCATCCACATGCACAGATGCTCAGTGGGCATGTGCAGGGTAAAGTACTGGAGCTGTTCAGTAAAATGATTGCACCCAAAAGGATACTGGAGATTGGAACATTTACCGGCTTCAGTGCATTGTGCCTGGCAAAGGGTTTGCAGACTGGTGGAAAACTGGTAACGTTGGAATTGAGAGATGATGATGCAGCAACTGCAAAAAATTATTTTGCAAAAGCAGGTATGGAGGAAAAGATTGAGCTGCACATTGGAGATGCATTGCAGATAATTCCCACCCTGCAGGAAAACTGGGACCTTGTTTTTATTGATGCTGATAAAGTGAATTATGTTAACTATTACGAATTAACTTTACCATCGGTAAAAAGTGGCGGCTGGATACTGGCAGATAATGTACTATTTCATGGGGAAGTACTGGAGGAGAGCATAACAGGCAAAAATGCAAAAGCCATTCAGGCCTTTAACGAACATCTTAAAAATGACGACAGGATAGAAAGGGTTATATTAACGATACGGGACGGGCTCTTCCTGATTCAAAAAAAATAGAATATGCTTAAAATAATAATAGCGGTATTTCTTTCTTTTTTCTCTTTAAGCGTGTTAGGGCAAAGGCTTACTATTGAAGAGTATGTTGAACAGTTTAAGGATATTGCGATGAATGAAATGCGGCGTTCTGGTGTTCCGGCTTCTATAACTTTGGCGCAGGGCATACTTGAATCGGAAAATGGTAACAGCGAACTGGTAAAAAAATCAAACAATCATTTTGGCATTAAATGC
>JBBQLS010000196.1:0-5522 GCA_038328115.1 Chitinophagales bacterium | reverse complement strand
AAGTACTACTTATTATTATCATGCTTATGCAACCAATGCAGGTGGAACTACTTACGGTACACAAGGTTCATTTACTACGGCAGCGCCGGTGTTAACAGCAACTCCTCTTACGGCATTTGGTGCAATTTGTGTAAACACAACGGCAGGGCCAAATTCATTTGTAATTAATAGTAATGCAGTTACGGCAGCTAGTATAAATGTTGGCCCGTTAAATGGATATACATTCTCAACAACATCTGGTGGTGTGTATACTGCTTCATTAAGTTTAGCACATGCAGCAGGCGCATACACACAAATAGTTTTTGTGCAGTTTACGCCAATAGCAGTACAATCTTATAACGGTAATATACCTGTTAGCGGTGGTGGAGCAACAACAACTATTAACGTAACTGCAAGTGGCAGTGGTACAAATACAATAGGAGCAGTTGTTACCGGAAACGCAACTATCATCAATCCAAATACAGTAATGTTGAACGGTTCTATAACCAGCATAGGTTGCAGTCCGGTTACAACTTATGGTTTTGAATATAGCGGTATCAATGGTCTGGCAAACGGCCTTGGTACTAAAATAAGCGCAACCAATTTAAATGCCGGCAGCTTCTCTGCAACTATAAGCGGATTGGTGCAGGGAGGTAAATATTATTACAAAGCCTTCGCTATAAATAATGGCGGCACATCATATGGTGCTGAACTATCGTTCACTATGAGCAATATTCCAGGCGGATTTGTGATTTACAACAACCCTGTGCAACATGGTAGCAACCTGCATTATACTTATACGGGTATTAAGCCGGGCCATTACCAGGTGCAGATTATTAACAGTCTTGGTCAATCGGTTTTTCAGCATGAGTTGATCATTCCCGTAGATTTTATTGATGACAACTTTTTTGTACCAGCAACAATACCAGCAGGTTTTTACAGCTTACGTATTACCAGTCCTGATTTCAGGGATGATAAAATATTTATGATCAGGTAAGAGATTGATAGAAAATTATATAGAGGCGGCTTCCAGAGTGGGAGCCGCTTTTTCATTTGGGAGAGAAGAAATAAAATGGGTATCTGGCGTAAAACATGAAAATCCGTGAATTACATAAGATTTATAAATAATTCTGTAACAATTCCCGTTTTAAGTAGTATTACTTTTACAGATTGCCCTCAGCAATTATTAAAACGATCCTATGAAAAAATTATTACTCCCTACCGCGTCAGTAGTTTTCCTGTTTTTTTATTCATGTGTAATTTTTGCTCAGGCTCCTGTTTTGGGCAATGCGGGTAAATATGTACTCTTTACTACAGTAGGAGCTATAACCAATACAGGTATATCGCAAATTACTGGTGATGTTGGCACTAATACCGGAGCCGTAACAGGTTTTGGGAATGTGAACGGCATCGTTCAATCGCCGCCAAACTCTGCTACAGGCGATGCGGCAGCCGACTTATTGATTGCTTATAATCAACTTAACACAGCAACGCCAACGTCCACCACGCATGCACCCTTGCTTGGCAATGGCGAAATTCTTACGCCCGGTGTTTATGAAATATCGGGTGTTACTACATTAAGCGGTGATCTGTTTTTAGATGCACAGGGCAATGCCAATGCCGTTTTTATATTTCAGATACAGGCAGCCTTTTCGTCAAGCTTTGCTGCAAAGGTTAAAATGCTTAATGGCACCCAGGCATGCAATGTATATTGGAAAGTGGAAGGTGCGGTGAACCTGGCATCGGAAACTTTTTTTAGAGGTACTATCGTTGCTCATAATGATGCCATTGCTTTTACCGTAAAAGACACGCTGGAAGGAAGGGCACTTGCCATTTCGGGCGCAATTACTTTAGATGGCACTATGGCGTATGTACCCACGGGTTGTGGGGTACCTTTGCCCATTGGGCCGGTTGCACCTAACTTAGGTACTACCGCCTGCTTTGCCATTTTTTCGGGCAACGGCCCGGTTACTAATAGTGGTATTACTTATGCAAAAGGCGATATAGGTACCAATGTAGGTTTAACAACAGGGTATAATCCATTGTTTGTAAACGGCACCATACATCCTATTCCTGATGGAGTTACATCGGCATGTAAAGATGACCTGCTGGTTGCTTATGATTACTTAAACCTGTTGCCTAAAGATATAGAATTGTTATACCCAGCCCAGTTTGGTAATGATCTTGTGCTTACCCCTCATGTGTATTTATTAAATGCAGCAACGGCACTTACAGGAAATGTTTTCCTGAATGCACAAGGAATTACTAATGCCGTATTTGTGATAAAAATAAATGGTGCATTTACTACCAGCACTTTCTCAAAAGTTAAACTGGTTAACGGCACACAGGCAAAAAATGTTTACTGGAAAGTAGAGGGTGCCGTGAGTATAAGTGACTTCTCAGTTTTCAACGGTACGATGATCTCCAATAACGGAGCAATAGATTTAGCAACAGGCGATTCCATTAACGGAAGAATCCTTACTACAACCGGCGCTGTAACAACAGCTGCATCGGTTGTAACGATACCTGCAGGAACCTGCAGTACACTTCCGGTTACCTGGTTAAGTTTTACAGCACAAAAAAATACAAATGCTTCTGTATTGGTAAAATGGTCAACTTCAGCCGAAATAAACAGCGATCATTTTAATGTGGAAAGAAGTACTGATGGTATTAATTATAAAGCTGTTGGTACTGTGTCCTCAACCGGTAATGGCAATACGGTGCAATATTATTCTTATACCGATGCTAAAGCAGCAAACGGAAATAACTTTTACCGTTTACAACAGGTTGACCGTGATGGAAGGTTTAAGTATTCTGTTATTGTGCAGGTAAACATGACCAGCGCTATGTTTTCTGTATTTCCTAATCCTGCAACAACAAAAACAATGGTTCAGGTAAGCAGCCATTTAAAGGAAGCTTCTTTTATATTGATTAATTATGATGGTAAAATTGTTTATCGTCAATTAAGAAAAAACATAAATGCAGGCGAGGTTATAAACATTCCATTGGGCAATTTTGCAAAAGGAGTTTATACGCTTAAGATTGTAAGTGATGAAGGAACAAGTAACAATAAAATTATTCTGCAATAAAAATTTTATTTTTAAAAGTACAGGCTATTCGAAAGGATGGCCTGTACTTTTAACAGGTAAGTCTCAGCTATAAGGAGTAATGCCAATAAATTGTAGACAAGACATTTTATAAATGCCAACCTGACAGCAAGAACTAATTGGTACTATGTTTGCACCTCGCAATCAAATTAAAAAACTATGCAAAAAGGAAGTATACGGGTACAAACGGAGAACATTTTCCCTATTATCAAGAAATTTTTATACAGCGAACATGACATTTTTATACGTGAACTGGTAAGTAATGCAGTAGATGCCAGCCAGAAACTGAAAACCCTTTCATCTATCGGAGAGGCCAAAGGCGAACTGGGTGAATTGAGGATAGATATAAGGATTGACAAAGAGAAAAAGACCCTGACTATTTCGGATACGGGAATTGGCATGACAGAAGAAGAAGTTGATAAGTACCTGAACCAGGTGGCATTCAGCGGGGCAGAGGAGTTTTTGGAAAAATACAAGGGACAAAATGAAGCAAATATAATCGGGCATTTTGGCCTCGGGTTTTACAGTTCTTTTATGGTGAGCGATAAGGTGGAAGTGATTTCTAAAAGTTTTAAAGAAGGCAGTAAAGCCGTAAGATGGGAATGTGATGGAAGTCCCGAGTTTACGCTGGAAGAAGTTGAAAAAGAAAGCCGTGGTACCGATATTGTGCTGCACCTGAATGCTGAAAGTGAAGAATTTTTAGAGCCGTCAAGAATAAGTACCGTGTTGGAAAAATTTTGTCGCTTCCTGCCCATCCCAATCTTTTTTGAAGACAAACAGATCAATAACCCAACACCGGCCTGGACAAAAAAACCTTCTGAATTAACCGACGAAGATTACCAGAATTTTTATAAGGAATTATATCCCTTTGGTGAAGCACCTTTATTCTGGATTCATTTGAATGTGGATTATCCTTTTAATCTTACCGGTATTTTATATTTCCCCAAAATTAAACAGAGCTACGAGATACAGAAAGATAAAATTCAATTGTACAGCAATCAGGTTTTTGTAACTGATGAAGTGAAGGATATTGTGCCCGAGTTTTTAATGCTGATGCATGGCGTGATTGATAGTCCGGATATTCCGTTGAATGTGAGTCGCAGTTATTTACAAGGCGATCCGAATGTGCGTAAGATAAACAGCCACATTACTAAAAAAGTAGCTGATAAATTAGAAGAAATATTTAAGAACGACCGCAAACAGTTTGAAGAAAAATGGGAGAGTCTTGGTTTGTTTGTGAAGTACGGTATGATGACCGATGATAAATTTTTAGAGAAGGCCAATAAATTTCATATTCTGCAGGATGCCAAAGACGGGAAATTTTACACGCTGGAAGAATACAGGATTGCAACAGAAACTTTGCAAAAGAATAAAGATGGTAAGCTGGTAATTCTTTACACAACAAACCCGGTTCAACAGGATGCTTACATACAACAGGCCGCCGCAAAGGGTTACATTGTGGTTAAGCTCGAAACTATTATTGACAATGGTTTTTTAAACCAGATGGAAATGAAATGGGAAAATGTGCAGTTTGTGCGTGTTGATAGTGATATTGTTGATAATTTAATTGATAAGCAGGAAGGAGGCGATAGTGTGCTGAGTAAAGATGATGAAGCAAAGTTAAAAGAATTTTTTGCAGTTAAAAATCCTGAAATAAATGTATCGGTAGAAGTGAAAGGATTAAGTGCAGATGCACCGCCGGTTGTAGCAACCCGGCCCGAGTTTATGCGCCGCATGAAAGATATGGCGGCCCTGCAAGGGGGTATGGGTGCGTTTTACGCCAACATGCCCGATGAAGTTACGCTGACAGTAAACGGTAATCATGCTATCTACAGAACTGTTCTGGCAGAAGCTGAACCAGCAAAGCAGGAAAAGCTTGTGCATAATTTAGCAGACCTTGCTTTACTTTCGCAGGGGTTATTAAAAGGAAATAGCTTAACCAGTTTTATAAACAGGAGTGTAGAGTTGATGGGATAGGAGTTGAAGGGTTGATAAAGTTGAAAAGTCTAAAAGGGATTGCATTTATTGCAGTCCTTTTTTATTTATTTCAAGAATAGATGCCTCCAGGTATTTCATCTTTTTGATGTACCAGGTTTCTTTATATCCGGCCTTTAAAAAAAGTTCTTTATGCAATGGGTTTACATAGATGATGCTGATCTTACGTGGACTGTTTTGTAAACTCTTAGCAATATTATTTACCACCCCACTCATGATAATCTCATCAAATGGGTTGAAGAAAAAAATACAATCCACATCTTCGGATATCTCAAAATAAAAAGCATCGTTGTTAATTATTTTGTATTCAAGCACCGGAATTTTCTGTTTGGTTATCGCCAGATTTTCTTTTGCAGATTCACATAAATCTCTTGCAAAATCGAGCCCGGTAACTTTTTTAAAACCCTGATGGGCAGCTACACATAAGGCACGGCCTTTTCC
>JBBQLS010000195.1:0-5586 GCA_038328115.1 Chitinophagales bacterium | reverse complement strand
GGAAATGATACGAAGCTGCTTTTGCATAATGTGATTTTTTATAAGCATCTCTCCAGCGAAGGCAGATAAAAAAACCAAAAGCAGAAGCCGCATAAATGATGGCTTTGTGCGTTGGGGCTGTGTTTATGGCGGCTGTCTTTTTGTTTTTTTTTGTGAGGGCTGTGCGGTGGACTGCATTGGTATTTTTGCGGCCTTTTTTTATACTTTATTTTTTTGGATGCTTTCCTGTTGAAACTGCAAAATGGGTTCAAAATTTTCCTGTTGTATTTCTGCCTTTTGTTATTAATGGAAATCAACTGTTTACTTCCTGCTGTTACTGCTGACCTGCGACCCCACCTGCGCCCTTGGCTTGCTGGGTGAGGGCGGGAATGGCTTGCCCCGACTAAAAAGTGCAGCGTAGCGGAACGGCAAGGGGCAAGCCATGAAGCCCACAACACAACGTGGCTGCTTTTTGTGTGGTCAGGCATAGCGAAGCTATATGAAGGGCTTTCACACAAAAAGCAACTCACAGGTCTGTGCCCGTGCAGCAAGACAACAGCAGGGGGCGCATAGGGAGCAGGCGGTTTTTTAAAGCATCTGTGTCAATGCTAAACCGCCGTAGCGACCGTGCTAAATATGTGGAGGAGGCTTTTTTATTTTTTTCACTACAGAAAGGCGAAGCCACCATAAAAGAAAAAATAAAAAAATAGCCGACGGACTGCGGGGCAGCGAAGGGTTAGCAAAACCATGACAGAAACGGCGAAGCCTTTTTGGTATGTGTTTTTTTCTTCGAGCCGCTGCAACCGCAGACAACTTAGCCCGGCTTAATAAGGGCTATAGAGCGAAGTGGCATAGCCCGCAATAGAAACTGCTTGCAGACAATATTAAGAAGCGTTGGGTGCAGCGATACGCAAATAAAATGATTGGTGAGGAACGAGCCGTTATTTTTTTTGCGTTTGGCTGCGATGGAGTTTTCATTTGCAGCTATTGGAGGAACGACAATTGCTGTAAATGTCATGAATGGATAAATTATACCCGGTTACTTCTGTCCTTTCTGTACAACAGATAAAACAATTTCTATCAAAACAAAAAAAAAGCCCCGAAGGGCTAAAACTAAGGAAGCATTGCTAACCAACGCTTAGAACCTGGAGGCGGATAACGATGACGACCAATAACAACGCCATGACTAACATAGATATGCCAACCATTAGCAGCGCAAACCCAAACCTGACAAGAAACTGTGTAACTGAATAAATGATACATAACATAAAATTTTAAAAATGATAAAATAAATATGCAGCATCACCACGGCCTAAGTCCAAACAAAAACCAAATAAAAACCATAATGCTACTTTTCAAAATCTTTGCTGAAGCCTTATTTTTATTTTTTTACAGATAGCCTTTCAATTGCCGAACTTTAAGTAAAAAATAAAAAAAGAGAGCTGGCGAGTTATTGTTGAGCCGACTTGCTTAGCCTGGTTTATTTTGTTTTTTTTGGCTGGCCGTAACTTTGTGTAATATTTGTTTTTTTCTGAACGGAAAGCGACTCCACCTGAATAGAGAAAAGGATTGTAAACCAAAAAAAGATTGCGGCTAACTCACCGGCGCATTATAAGTGCTTCACTAGTTATGAAGTAGTTTGTATGAAGAAGTATTCGGACACTAACGCAGGCCAGAAATTTCGGCTATATAACCACAATTAAAACAATAGGGATGCTTAAGTGCCTATACAAATATTCTTATTTGTAAGAGTAGCCATTATTTTATTATTGATTTTAAAATGTAAAGAAAATCCTTCAATTGCATGAAGGATTCTCTTTATGATAGCTGAATATTAAAACGGGATTATCCTATCAATCATCATCCTTTTCTCCTCCTTTGCCTCCGCCGTTGTTTTGAATGACTCCGGAGGAAATTTCAGTATGCCTTATCTGACCACCCAGGTAGCCCGTTCTTGCAACCAGTCCAAAACTTATCAGCGAAACAATAAGTATGATGAAGGAGGTGGATTTTATCCATGAAGTTTTATAACGGTTTACGAATAAAGCTATCAAAGAAAATATACCTAAGACAATCAGACTTATTAAAGCATACAGCGCTGCGTCCTCATGCACTTTAATCAAATTTTCTGTTACGCCCTGTATGTCTTCCACGGCTTCTTCAGCGCCTTCGCCTGTTAAGTATGCGATACCTGCACCAATGGCAGAAATGATAAAAATAAAATAGGCTGAATTTTTTGTTTGTTTACTCCTTGTCCAAAGTCCGTAGCCCAAAACAAGGGCGCCTATGAGGGAACCGAATATTGGAAGGTGCGTAATTAGTAAATGCAAATGTGCCTGGCTC
Source organism: Chitinophagales bacterium (assembly GCA_038328115.1). Taxonomy (GTDB): domain Bacteria; phylum Bacteroidota; class Bacteroidia; order Chitinophagales; family Chitinophagaceae; genus Ferruginibacter. The sequence goes on along the minus strand of JBBQLS010000195.1, from coordinate 3,264 downwards.
ATAATTGTAAAATTTAAAGTGAATTAATTTTAATAAAATTTTCTCCTGCTGCCATTGGGTTACTGCAATTGGCAGGCATTGTTGTATGATAAGTATTGCCACAGTTACCGCAAACATAAAATTCGGAGGGTAAGTATTTCTCTGCATTGTTTTCTAAAGCAACTAATTCTGCCTTGTAAAATAGTTTATGCCTTTTCTCTGTTTTATAAGTATAGGTCAAACTCGCCATTGCCAATTGGTTATCCGTTTGTATAGCTTCCGTTACAAATTCCGGATAGCTTTTCTTTATTTCGTACTTTTCACCTGCAATCGCATCTTTCAGATTTTCCCTGGTATTATGAATGGTAAATACAGGTTTAATTATGGGAACAGCAACACCCGATTGCTCTAGCAAAGCTTTATGATTATTAGCATGAATATTTTCTGCCGTAGAAACTGCTTTAAATAACAACGCAATTTGATGGTATCCTTCTTTTTCAGCTTTTATTGAATAGGCTGCATATTTTGCACTTGTAATAGTTTCGCTTTTAAAAACAGTCTGCATATTTTCAATGTTTGTTGTACCTGCATTATTGCTAATTATGAAACTGGCAGGTTTAACAAAAGATGTCTTTTCCTTTTCTTCTTTCTCTTCTTTTTCCTCTTTTTCTTCTTTCTCTTTTTTCCTGTCGCTTTCTTTCTTTTCTTTTTGGGTGGTAGTATCCGCATTGTTTTGTACCGGAGCTTTCATACCTTTTTCAGATGATGTGTTTCCGCAAGAGTTTAGAAAAAAACTTCCTGCTGCCAAAAATGTAATGGGAATAATTAATAGCTTTTTCATTTTGCTTTGTTTTATGTGTTTTGAATAAATTATAAAACAAAGGTGCTATTACAGGCCTTTATTATGCCTTTGTAGTTTCTTAAGATTTGCTAAAGATCAGGAAGGGAATTTTAAGGAGAAGCTGGTGCTTCCCGGTGCAGAGAAAACATTTATTACAAGATTTTGTAAGTCTGCCAGTTTTTTCACAATCGCAAGCCCTAAACCACTTCCAGGAATTAGGGAATTTCTGGAATCATCTGTGCGGTAAAAGCGATTAAATAAATAGGGTATCTGTTGTTGGGCAATCTCTATACCATCGTTTGTGATAAAAAAAGTTTTGGTTTGGTTATTCCAGCCATAGTCAACGCTTCCGTTTACCGGCGCATACTTTACGGCGTTGCTAAAAAGATTATCAATAATTATAGATAAGAAAAAAGAATCCGCTTGTATAGTTACCGCTTCCTCAATAGCAGATGTGAGCAATATTTTCTTTTCCTGTATTTGTTCAGCAAACTTTAATTCTGCTTCTTTTAATATTTCCTTTAGATGAACGGTTTCCTTTTTTACAGAACCGGACTCCAGACGGGCCAATTGCAATAATTGGTCAAGTAATTTATTAAGTCTGTCTGTCTGGAAAATGACTTCTTTTATTTTTCCCTCATATTGCTGAGGCTCTCTCTGTTTGCGAATCAATACTTCCAGTGTGCCTCTGATGGCCGTAAGCGGCGTCCTTATTTCATGAGAAGCATCGGCGGTAAATTGTTTTTGCTGTTGAATGCTGATGTCGATTCTGCTTAGTAGTTCATTTATGGTTTTCGCCAGTTGGTAAATTTCATCTTCGTTTTCCGGCAGCGGAAGGCGGGTATTTATATTGGAATCATTAATACCAGCAGCAGCATGGATAAGCCGATGGACGGGAGCGATAGATTTAGAAGCAGTAAAGTAAATAACAACGTAAAGAATTAATAATAGAATTGGGAAAGAAATGCAAAGAGTAATGAGCAGGTTTTGTAATACATAGTAAGACTCCTGCTGTGAAACACCTATCGTTAACTGACCGATAATCTTCCCATCCTCATTCTTAATTGGAAATTGACCAATCCGAAGCCTTTGTTTACCTAAATGTGTATTATAAAAGGAGGCTTTCTCATTTTCAGGATTAAACAAAAAATGATTTGACTGCAAGTTGGCCGTTTTAAAAATCATTTTTTCTTGGTTGTCTACAATTTGAATAAAAGTTGGATTAGCTTCTATTTTTTTATGTTCCGATTCTTCCCAATCTGGCATTTTTTTGGTGCTGATAATATCTCCTTTCCAGTCGAGTGTTTTTAAAATCACTTTCTTTTCCATTAAAATATCAGCATCCAGGTGTCTGTAAGAACTTAAATAGACGACTGAATAAATGATAATAAATACAAAGGCCGTTGTTATAGCAACAGCAAGCGTATTAAAAACAGCAATTCTTTTTTTGAAACTGAATTTCATTAATTATCATTTACACGGTAACCAACACCTCTTATTGTTTGAATGAAGGAAGGGGTGTTTTTTGTATCTAACTTTTTTCGTAACGAGTTTATAAAAACATCAATCACTGACGTGTCTTTGTCAAAATGAATATCCCATATCTTTTCAATAATTCTTGAGCGTCTGCTTACCTTTCCTTTATTGCGTAGCAGGTATTCTAACAAGGCAAATTCCTTTTGAGTAAGTTCAATCAATGCTCCACTTTTTGTAACTGTATGCGCATCTGTGTTCAAAACAATATTTCCAGTTTCAAAAATAGTTTGTTCTCCGGTCTTATTACGCAACAACACTCTTATACGGGCAAGTAATTCTTCAAATGCAAAGGGTTTTTTAATGTAATCATTGGCACCCGCTTCTAAACCAAAAACAGTATCATCAACAGTATCTTTAGCAGTTAAAAAAATGATAGGAATAGTTTTGTTTTCTTTTCTTACACTTCTGCAAATTTCAATGCCACTAACACCGGGCATCATCCAGTCCAGCAAAATAATATCATATTCATTTAAATTAATCATGGCCATTTCAAGTGCGTCTCTGCCATTAATTGCTAAATCAACAGCAAAGCCTTCTTCCTCCAGTCCTTCTTTTAAAAAACCGGCAATGGCTGCTTCATCTTCTGCTAAAAAAATTCTCATATTGTTAAGTTAAAGAAAATTTAATCATTCTATCTATTTTAAACCGGCTTTAAAAATTCCACTATTAATAAAGCAATCGGTAAGTGGACTGCCATTGCATGAAGGTGTGTTGCGGAAATCATAATTGTAACATTTTTACAAAGATGTTAGTGCGGTACTTTGAAATGACTTAATCCTTTCTTAAGGTTAGCTTAAGAAAACTATCTGAAAGGCAATTAGACCAGCAAACCGGGAGTGATAATTGTTTACGTATGCCGTGTCTTGTTGAAATTTAAGACTAGTTGCCGAGTATAGGCAATTGCATCT
>JBBQLS010000194.1:0-5629 GCA_038328115.1 Chitinophagales bacterium | reverse complement strand
GCGTTTTATGGGTGAATAGAAAAAATTGTTGACTAATTCAAAACGATGCTTAGGATATGCCGCCTGTAATATCATGGCGGCAAAAGCTGCGGTATCGCTGTCTTCCACTGCTTTTTTATCGGCAATAAATTCATGTATCATGTTCAGTTCCTTACGATACATCCAAAAGAAGGGGTTGCACCAGCAAAAAATGAGGATGATGTTTACAAAGAGTTTGTCGTGTGTATGCTTTTGTTGTATATGAGCAACTTCGTGTTTAAAAATTTGCCTGCCGGTAGTTGTGTTTATGTCAATATTGCTATTCCAGAAAATGTATTTTAAAAATGAAAAGGGAGTGCTTTCATGTTGGGTACTTACAAAAGCTACATCCTCAATGCGCTGCACAGTATATTGTCTTAACAGGGTACGGATAAGGAATAATGTACGAAGCATAACTAAAAAGAAAAGGATGGAAACAAGCCAGTATACCATTGCGTAGAATTGCTCTAAACTCCAGTTACTTCTTTGAGTGGTTACTACCATATTGGTCATGTAGTCGTCGCCAACCGATACGGCCTGTAATACACGTATGGCCTGGTTTACCTGCGTCGCCTGTTGCCAGAAATTAATTTTAAGCAGGGGCAATAATAACGACAGCAGCATAGATGCCAGCAAATAAAACCGGTTGTAGCCGTGAAATATTTTATTGCGCAGAAATAACCAGTAGTAGGCAAATAAGATGCCCGAGCAAATTATTACTTTTAGCATGTACCAGAAAAATGGAAGCATAAAAATGAATTTAACGGTTCACAAATAGTTTTGAGTTTTGGGTTTGCTGTTTTGAGTTTTGGGCATTAATTGTTTCATTTCTTGTTCTTTTTCTTACACCTCACAAGCTTTGCTCTAAAAACACGAACCCAAAACTCCAGACACAAAACCGGTTTACTTTTTTTTCAATTGCTTCAATAGCATCTCCAAATCTTCTACACTTAAGTTGTTTTCTTTTACCATAAACGATACAGCATTGCTGAAGGATCCTTCAAAATACCCTTTTACAAAACTCTTCATGGTGGTTTTGCTGTAGGCATCTTTGCTTACTAGCGGATAATACTGGTGTGTTCTACCAAACTGTGTAATGCCCACAAATTCCTTATCAACCAGTATCTTAATAATCGTTGCTACTGTATTGTTGTGCGGTTTGGGCGCAGGTAGTTCTTCTATGATCTCCCGGAGGAAAGCCTTCTCCAGCTTCCATATAACCTGCATGATCTGTTCCTCGGCCTTGGTTAAAATTTTCATTTTGAAATTGTTTTGTGCTTGATATTGTAAACATAAAACTAATTATTTAGTTTTACAACTATTTTTTTAGTTGTTCACATATTTTAACAATTGGTGAAGAAATTAATTTTTAATACTGAAGCAGTTACAACTAAATTTGTAGCCATTGCCACTGAAGCACTGAGGCACGAAAAAATTCGCTTAGGTAAAAGTTGCAAAATGATATGCCGTACAACAGTGATTAATTTTCACTTTTTTACTAAAAAAATGAAAATTAATAAACAACTGTTGCCAATGAAGCCAAATTGAAATATGAAAGCTGGGTACACAAAACTAAAAACACAAAACTCATAACCAAAGATGTCTCAATCAATTGTTGAATTAAAAAATGTAAATATTTACCAGGGCAGCAGTCTAATTTTAAGTGATGTAAACATTTCGGTAGAGAAAGGTGAATTTGTTTACCTGGTGGGTAAAACCGGAACCGGTAAAAGCAGTTTATTAAAAACCATGTATGGCGACCTGGAGTTGAGAGAAGGAGAGGGTTGGGTTGTTGGCCACGATTTAAAAACACTTACCTGGAAAACGGTTCCTTTTCTGCGCCGCAACCTGGGCGTGGTTTTCCAGGATTTTCAATTGCTTACCGACCGCAATGTGAATGAGAATATGAAGTTTGTTTTAAAAGCTACCGGCTGGAAAGATGAAAAACTGATGGACGAAAAGATTGCTGATGTGCTGGAAAAAGTGGGATTAAAAACCAAGGGATTTAAAATGCCTTTTGAATTGAGTGGCGGCGAACAGCAGCGTATGGATATTGCCCGTGCATTATTAAATTCTCCTAAACTGATATTGGCCGATGAGCCAACCGGGAACCTTGATCCGGAAACGAGTGATGAAATTATGCAGTTGCTTTTTCATATCTGCAGAGATTATAACACCACTATCATTATGGCTACGCATGATTATGTAGTAATCAAAAAATTTCCGGCACGAACCATTAAAACAGAAATGGGTAAGGTTTGGGATAATGCTACTGTAGAAATTTCATAATTTCTTTTGCATTGCTTTCATTATTATATATTGTTTGCAGCAATTGCTGGCGTTCCTGCATTTGCTGTTCGGTAAAAGGCTGTTGGTACAATGCTTCAATATTTTTTTGGAACGAAATTTCATCGGTTGCAATGGTACAATAGTTGTCAAGTTCTGAGCCTTCGACAGCGGCCAGGTTAACCAAACAATGCCGACCGTTAAACAGCGCATTCAATAGTTTCAGCTTTACACCAGTGTTATTGAACGATGGTAATACATGCACATGTGCTTTGCCAATCATATCCTGCATTTCTTTTTCGGATGGGTTTGCGACCAGGCATGTATGCTGGTGCTCATGCGCAAGTTGCTCAAGCTTTGCGGAAGGATTTTTTCCTGCAATAACAAAGGGTATGGTTAGCTTATTAAAAACATGCTTTAATAGCCAGATGGCTGCCTCTTCATTTTCATTTACAGCCAGATTACCATGATAGAGGCAAAAACAACCCTTGCCTTCTTTGCCAACGGCTAATATATATGGCAAAAAAACCGGCAGATAATGTATGTTGGGTGCTTTAAATAATTTTTGATACAGGTCTGCATCCTGTTTGCTTACTGCTAAAATAGCGGCTTTTGCAGCGATGCTTTTTTCATATTTTTTAAGCAGCCTGCTTTCGTGTAAATAGTATAGCTTTTTAAATAGATTTTTTTCATGCTTTGCCAGTTGCCGGTAATATTCAAATTCGACGTTGTGCAGGCGAACAATTACTTTACGGTTATTAAGCTGGCCGGTTTTTAAATAATAGGTACAGTGGATGCCTTCCAGTAAAACAGGATAGTTATCTTTTTGTAAATTGGATATCAACTCGTCATTTATGCGGCTTTTTACTATCAATGGTAAGCTGACCGAAAAACTGTTAATGCTTTTCTTTCGCTGGTAATAATATACAGTTTCGCAGTACTTATTCAATTCATCCTGTGGTTTACGGTCTTTTGTAAAGCAATGCAAGTGAATTTTTACACCCTGCTGATGCAGTGATCTAATTTTATAAAACAGGTCAATAACACCGCCGTAGTCGGCGGGGTAGGGAATGTCGAGACAAACGATATGTAAATGCTTATCCAAGAATATTTTTATAGAATTGAATTAATTTTTTTTCTTCCTCCTGCCAGTTCAATGTTTGCCGAACAATCATGCAATTTTGCTGCAGTTCCTTATACAAAACCTCATTTGTAAGTAAATTGTTCAGTTGTGTTGCTAAGTTTGTTGAACTTATATCATCTACAAGTAAAGCAATGGGTAATTGACTATTGATTTCAGCATACACCGGATAATTTACGCAGAGCTGTGGGATGCCTGCGTGCAGGTAATCGAAAAAGCGGTTGGCTAATGAATAATAGTTGCTCAGGCCTTTATCATCAAACAACGTAATACCGATATAAGCCTGTTGCGTGATAGCGGTTAATTCCTCTGGGCTTATCTTGCCTTTAAAAATTACTTTATCCTGCAACCCATTCGCTGCAACCAATTGCCTGCTCTGTTGCATAAAATTACCATCGCCACAGATAACCAACTTACAATTGATGTTTTTAAAAGCAGGGATCAATGTTTCAAAACTGCGGCCCTCATTTACCGCACCCTGGTATAAAATGAATTTTTCCTTTTTTTCTTGATGAACAACTTTTTTTAGCAAAGAAATGTTTCTGATCACTGCATAATCAACTTGATACATTTTTTTAAACTCGGCAGCAATGGGCTGATTCACAGTATAGCCATGGCTGAATTTTGGAACTGTAAAGCGTTCAATTTTTTTCCAGAGTTTATATATTGCTGGCCGGGTAACAATTTCCTTCATTTCGCAAAAAAGTTCGTGTGCATCGTAAACACACTTTGTTTTTTTTATTTTAGAAATGAAATAACAGGGGAGGATGGTGTCGAGGTCAATAGCACCAATGCAATCCATCTTTTTAAACAACAGGTAAAAAAACAGGCGGATATTATATTCGGCATAAAATAATTTGCCTTTTTCAAAAAAGCAGTTAATTCTTTTTTGTTTGAAAGGCTGAGTTATTAGAGGAATTGAAGATTTTAATTTTCTGCCTACCAATGTTATAGCATAGCCTGCATTAGCTAATGATGTACATATACGTATCATGCGCTGGTCGTAGCTGAGATCTGTTGTAACAGTGAATATGAGGGTTTTGCTCAGCAACGGTTACTGTAAATTTTTTGGATGATCTCAACAGTTTTTAACCCATCTTCAGCACTGGCAAATTCATGCCTATTATCTTTTAAAGCAATCATCAAATTTTCATAAACTTTATCATGGTTGCTCATACTGCCCTGGTAAAAACCATATCCATTGGCAGGATTGCCAATTGGTAAATCTGGCTTTTCAACTCTGGCAACATGGCAATATTCAAGTTCATTCAGATATTGCCCGCCAATTTTTATTGTTCCGTTCTCAGCAAAAACAGTAAAAGAACCTTCCATATTTTTTTCAAAGCTGTTAACGGTATAGTTTAAAGATCCTATGGCACCGCTTTGCATTTCAAAAGCAACAATACCGGTATCTTCAAATTCAATTGACGGATGGGCAAAATTTTCGGTTAAAGTTTTTACGGTTGCCACATCGCCCAAAAGCCAGTAAAGCAAATCAATAAAATGACTGAATTGGGTGAAGAGGGTGCCTCCATCCAGTTTTTTGCTGCCCTTCCAATCTATGTAATATGCATCAGGCCGGTTCCAGAAACAATTTATCTGAAAGCTATAGATCTTGCCCAACTTGCCATTTACTATCAGGTCTTTTAAAAATGCAACAGGTGGGTTGTAGCGGTTTTGTTTTACAACAAAGAGTTTTTTACCGGCTTTTTCAGCGGCAGCAATCATCATTTTTCCATTTTCAACAGTAATACACAAAGGTTTTTCACATAAAACATGATGACCGGCCTCAAGCGCTTGAACAGCTTGCTGGGCATGCAATCCGTTGGGGGTACAAACTGCTACCAGGTTTAAATCAGTTTCCGCCTGCAGCAACTCATCAATTGAGTAATAGGCTTTTGCATTATATTTTAGCGCCAGTTCATCGGCTTTTTCAGGAATAATGTCGCAAACAGCGATAAGTCTTCCATGTTTAATCATTTGCTCAGCATGGCGCTTTGCAATCCTTCCGCATCCAATTATGGCAAACACTGGGTTCATAGTTGGCAATATTCAAAAAAAATACTCAAAATGCCGCTTAAAAATCAATATTTCTATGTACTTTTGCAACCAATTTAAAAAAGAAACATAACAAAGACGTTATTAAAAAAACAAAGATGCCGTATTTAACAATCGAAAAAAAAG
>JBBQLS010000193.1:0-5654 GCA_038328115.1 Chitinophagales bacterium | reverse complement strand
AGAAAAATTACTTCTTCTTATGACGGTTCTTTCTTAAACGTTTTTTACGCTTGTGTGTTGCAATTTTATGACGTTTTCTCTTTTTACCACAAGGCATAACTAGTCTTTTTTGTGTTTAAAATAATTTTTTTAAAATATGTAGATCGAATATTACTTCGATATGTTACCTTAATGTTTTGATCCTTTCATCTACTTCCTGGCTGTAATGCGGATCATTCACCAGCCTTTTACTTACCGTGTACCACTTGATTGCTTCTGCTTTATCTCCCTTTGCTGCGTAAGTATCAGCCAAAAAAGCAACTGCTTCCACATTATCGGGTTGCTCCTTAATTACCTTTTGTAAACGCTCAATGGCTTTGTCATATTGCCCCGAAACATATCCACCAACACCCAGCATCATTTGCGCTTTCATATTGTTTGAATCTTTTCGCACAACACTTAAAAGCTGCTGAATGCCTTTCATAGTTTCTTCCGGTCCACCCACTCTGCCCTTTCCCAGTATATAGCAACTTCCCAAACCAACTTTTAAATCGTCGTTATTGGGGTTAAGTTCTATCGCTTTTTCAAATAAGGCTATTGCCTGTGCTGTTTTCCAGTTTAATTTTGCCTCGTCCTGCTCGGCCCGAAGGTTATCTAAAATTAATTGGGCTGCAAAGGTGAGGTTTTTTTCCGACTTATCCAACTTAGCAGCTTCGGATAAATAATAAATATAGGGTTCAAAGGATTTTACGCTGTCTTTCCAGAAATTGGCGAGCTGCGTATTTGCTGTAATTAATTGATTGTTAACATCTCCACGCGTTACACTATTTTCTAATTTACCAAGATTTACGATTTGAGAAGGAGATAAATGTTTCTTCTCTTCGTCAATGAATTTAAGGATATCGAAGTTTTTAGCCGCATTTATGGCAACAGGTTGCGCCTTGCTTTTTGGTGCAATGGTAGATCCGAATTTAAAAAGAAGAACAACCACAGCCAGACCGGCAATGGAAATAATCAGTTGTTTTTTTGACATTTATCAGTATTCTGCTTTGCTTTTACAGGATTGCAAAGGTACGTTAGTCTTCCTTGTCTTCGGCTGTTTCTGAACTCTCTTTGATATTTTTTGAAGATTTTATTTCCTGCATAAATTCTTTGGCAGGTTTAAAAGCCGGAATAAAGTGTTCAGGAATTTCTACAGCAATATTCTTTTTGATATTACGGCCTATTTTAGCAGCCCTTTTCTTGGTAATAAAACTGCCAAAACCACGTATATATATATTTTCGCCTGCTGCTAAACTGTTTTTGATAGCTTTAAACATGGTTTCTAATGTTACCAACACATCTACTTTGGGGATGCCGGTCTTATCAGAAATTTCAGTAATGAGCTCTGCTTTTCTCATAAAAATTAATTTAAGAATTGTTACTGTTAGAAAAATACAACAAAAAATCTGAATTTTCCAAATTAAGTTGATGATTATCAGGTACTTTGTAAAAAAATAGTGCTTACAATATAGTCGCATACTTTTTATAACCAATTGGCTATTAGATATATATGCACTATATAGATTCTTTAAAAATTAGTTTAATTATATATTATATAAAATGATCGACTGTAAAAAATACTTTTCAAAAAAGCTTTTGAAATGGAATGAGGTCGAAAATGACAGGCCAATGCCATGGAAGGGTGAAAAGGATCCTTACAAAATATGGCTGAGTGAAATTATTTTACAGCAAACAAGGGTTGAGCAGGGATGGGCATATTACAACCGTTTTGTTTCTACTTTTCCCGACATTAAAAAACTGGCAAAAGCACCCGAAGAAAAAGTATTTAAACTTTGGGAAGGGTTGGGATATTATACACGCTGCAAAAACCTGATTGCTACTGCAAAATTTATTGCAAAAGAAAAGCAAGGTGTTTTTCCGGATAATTATGATGAAATTTTAAACCTGAAAGGAATTGGCCCGTACACAGCAGCCGCAATTGCTTCCTTTGCATTTAATTTACCACATGCAGTTGTTGATGGCAATGTTTTCAGGGTACTGTCGCGTTTTTTTTCAATTGATACCCCAACCGACAGTACGGCAGGCAAAAAGTTATTTACCGCACTGGCAACAGAACTGCTGGATGCAAAACAGGCGGGAATTTACAACCAGGCAATTATGGATTTTGGAGCTATAATTTGTAAGCCGCAAAACCCCTTATGTACTAATTGTCCGCTAAAAAACAAATGCGTAGCTTTTTTGCAGGATAAGGTTGATTTGTTACCCATAAAAACCAGTAAACTCACTAAAAAACTCCGGTGGTTTTATTATTTTATCGTTGAGTATAATGGAAAAATCTACGTTAGGAAAAGAGGACCAAAAGAAATCTGGGAGAATTTGTATGAATTTTTATTATTTGAAACAGATAAATTAATGTCAACAGAAGAAATAAAAGCAACCCGGCTTTTTAAAAATATTGCGTGTATAAATAAGAGTACTATACTGCATGTTTCCAAAATGTATAAACAGCAGCTTTCACATCAAACCATACAGGGTTGTTTTATCGAAGTAGAAGTAAAAGAAGAACCAAATTTAAAAAATCACAAACCAGTAACTTATAAAGAGCTTATCAAACTCCCTTTTCCAAAATTTATAACAGGCTTTCTGGCCGAAAATGGGCTAAAGGCATTTGACAGATAATGCAATCTTTGCAGATGAATGTCGGGATTTGATGGAATTATCCACAGGACACTGCAGATTTCGATAACAGAATCAAAGCCCATTTTTCTGGCATCATCCGTATAAAAATGTATCTTTAAATTTGTGGTACAGCTGGCTGAATTTTCAACTTAGGCATTAAATTAAATTTTATGAGAGGTGTAAACAGGGTTATGCTTATAGGTAACCTGGGCAAAGATCCGGATATGCAGTTTCTGGAAGGTAATATCGCCGTGGCTAAATTTTCGTTGGCCACCACAGAAACATACAAGGACAGAAGCGGTAAACTGATATCACAAACCGAATGGCATACCATTGTACTTTGGCGTGGCCTGGCCGAACTGGCTCAAAAATACTTACACCGGGGAAGTTTGGTTTACATAGAAGGAAGCTTAAAAACCCGTAGCTGGGAAGACAAAGAAGGTAACAAAAAATTTGCAACCGAAATTGTAGGCGATAACCTAATCATGCTGGATAAAAAAGCAGATGGCAGCCAGGGAGCCCATGGATTAGAAGGATTTGAAGGGCCTGATAATGATCCTGATATTCCAACAGCAGAAGACGGATCGGAACGTTTGCCTTTTTAAAGTAGTTTTGCAGCGTTGTTATTACATTGATACATTTATTCTTTTTTATAGTAAACTTATTAAACAGAATAATATTTTTTACCTAAATTCATTGTTTTGGATTACCATTCGGTTCAAGAACTTTTTACTTTTCATCTTTTGGCAATAACATCTGCCGCAACCACCGTACTCATTTTTATCGTAGTTATACTTTTTATGTTGTCTTTTTTACTGGCAGGTTCAGAGATCGCTTTTTTCTCTCTCACGTTTAAGGACATAAATATGCTGCGTACAAAAAAGCAACCGGCATACCGCCGTATCGTTAATTTGCTTGAGCAGCCAAAAACTTTGCTGGCGTCTATGCTCATCAGCAATAGTTTTGTAAACATCGGCATCATTTTAATATCCAATATTTTAATTGATAGCTGGATAACGGGATTGCATTTAACCTTTTGGCCCATCTTTTTAATTAAAGTATTTTTTGTAACTTTTTTATTGTTATTGTTTGGCGAAGTACTACCCAAAGTTTGGGCTACGCACCACAAAATATGGTTTGCAGCCACAGCATCACTTGTCATAGAAATATTCAGCAGTTTATTTTACCGTTTCAGCAGGCGCATGGTGCGTTACAGCGATAAAATTGAAAAGAAATTTTCTTCAGAAAATTCTTCCACCATGGACCGCAGCCACCTGGATTATGCCATTGACCTGCTGCCCGAACATGAAGCGACTTCAGAAGAAAAGTCGATCCTGAAAGGCATACGAAAATTTGGCGATACTACCGTAAAGCAGGTAATGCGCAGCAGGCTTGATGTTAGCGGTATTGATTTTAATTTAAATTTTGCAGATACCATAAAACGGGTTGAAGAACTGCATTATTCACGCCTGCCGGTTTATAAAAACAACCTGGATGAAGTAGTGGGCATGTTGCATACAAAAGATATGTTGCCACATTTAAATGAAGCAGAAAATTTTGACTGGCACAGCTTATTACGTCAGCCGTTTTTTGTACACGAACAAAAACTGATTGAAGACCTGCTGCAGGAATTCAGGAACAAACACATGCATTTTGCAGTGGTTGTGGATGAGTTTGGCGGCACTTCGGGCATTGTTACACTGGAAGATGTGATGGAAGAAATAATTGGTGAAATAAAGGATGAATTTGATGATGAGGAAAGCAACAATAAAAAGATAGATGATTACAATTATATTTTTGAAGGCAAGACCATGATAAATGATGTGTGTAAGGCAATTGGAATAGCTGCAGATGGTTTTGATGAGGCACGGGGAGAGAGTGACTCCCTGGCCGGGCTGGTTTTGGAAATTGCCGGCGAATTTCCGCAGGTAAATGAAGAAGTAGTGAGTGGAAATTATACTTTTATTCCGCTTGAAATAAATAAGAACAGGCTTGATAAAATAAAAATTACCATTAAAAAGCCTGATACCGTATAAGTTAATATTATGCCAGTAATAAAAAGTTGTTCCTTGATCGTTGTTCGTTTTTGGGCATTTACTTGTCAAAAATATTCTGATTTAAAAAATGTGATACTGCAACTTTTGAAGGCTCAACTTTCAACTGTTTATTGCCTGTTGCTTATTGCCTGTTGTCTTTCGGCCTGCAATTCAACCTATACTTCAAAAAAAACAGGTTATTATAAAATTGATTTTCCCGAAAGAAAATATACCAGCTTTCAAAAAGAAGGATTTCCTTACAGTTTTGAATACCCTGTTTATGCAGAAGTGGTAAAAGACAGCACCTACTTTGACCAGGATGTTCAAAATCCTTATTGGGTTAATATAGATTTCCCAAGATTCGGAGCCCGTATCTTTTTAAGCTATAAATCCATTGGCGGCAAATCAACCTACAAAGTAAAACAAGCCAATGGCATGTACAAAGATTCACTGGGCACCAATGTTTTTGATTACATGGTAAATGATGCTTTTAAACTTACCAATAAAAACGAATCGGTGGCTTCCTCCATAAAAGACAGCCTGTTTCATACACAAAACGGCATCACCGGTGTTTTCTTCCGCGTTGGCGGTAATGCCGCTACTGCAAGGCAGTTTTTTATGAGCGATACCACTAAAAATTTCTTCCGTGGTGCGTTGTATTTTGATGTAACGCCAAATGCCGATTCCTTAAGGCCGGTGCAGGATTTTTTGCAAAAAGATCTTGATCATCTGATCAGTACTTTTAAATGGACAAATAAATAAAATCCTGGCTACCTCTTAAACAAATTCATTTTATAAAGCCACGCATTCGCTATTTTTGCACCCTATGATTGCAATAGATAATATTCTGGTTGCCGATGCGGTAATAAGCGAACAATTTGTTTGCGACCTCAGCAAGTGCAAAGGTGCCTGCTGCGTTGATGGCGATGCCGGCGCACCGCTTGAAAATGATGAACT
>JBBQLS010000192.1:0-5679 GCA_038328115.1 Chitinophagales bacterium | reverse complement strand
AGCTTTTCCTGAACGTTCAGCACCATGCCTTTTGAACACAGCACCTTCAGGTGGTTTACATACTCCGTCTGTACAGAGTATGTGGTAGACCTACTACCATCTTTTATACAACATTGAAAAGAACTATCCATCCTTTTCATTTGTGACACACCGAACCGAGGCAAAGAGAATCTTTTACTGCTGCTCAAAAAGATATGCGGAAAAAATACATACCTTATAATTGGGCCGCGTTTGTATTGATTGAGTAAATTCATGAACTGAGAAATAGTTATTGCTGCAAAATAAAACTACAAACCCTTCTTCGCAGCAACACCTCTCCTATAGCCTTGCGACCAAGCTAAAGACGTTGCTGGAAAGAAACCATACAGCATATCTGTTAGTAAGATTAAAATTTATTTTACATTTTCGCAAAGCATTTCATAACCACCAAGAGAATTAATTGCCTGGGTATTCTGAAAAGATGTGCCGATATACTCCTGGTAAAGCACAACGGTATCATCCAGATAACATTTACCATCATCGCCTTTATAAACAATGGCAATATGTTTTTGCCTGCCGGTAACCCTGCCTGTCAATTGGTTTCTTTCGGTACTCCAGTCTGCCTGTAGAATAATGGCTTTAAAAGCAGTTCCCTTGTAAGATGCTTTATATTTTTTATTATATGCCTCTACCATTGTTTTTTCAAGGGCAGCATCCTGCATTACTACTGCTGGTAACCTGGTATTTTTAATTTGCTCCTGCTTGTTGCCCTGTATTTTTCCTTTCATTTTATCTAAACTTCCAATTTTAGCAATAAGCGCAGTAAGGCGTTGATAAGTTGCAGAAAAACTGCTTTGTGCAGGATATATTTTTTGAGCAGCATCCCAGTATAATTGATAAAACTGCATTTCATAATATACGGTTTCCAGGCCTTCCGTGCTAGTTTCTCCGGCCATGTATGATTCTTTGCTTTTTACAAAGCGGTCGGTAGTTTCATTAAATTTTGCAATGTATTTAATGTAATCATCCGGGCTGGTACGGCTTCCGTAAACGGGTGTAAGATCCAGAGCAAGCACTTCATTTGTTTTGTTTTTATACAAATCCATTTGCTCTTTTACACGTTCCAATGTATTTGAGCCAACCTGCAGGTTTGCATCTACAAACAGGTAGCGTAACAAGCCATCTACTTTAGTTGCATTTTTCTTAGCATCATTGTTACCAATGCCACCAGCCTGCGGTTTCCAGTTGGGATCTGCTTTTTTTAATTCTGCTTCCATCTGCGAAGTATTATAGGCAGGGTCTTTATCCTTAATCTTTTTAAAAAGATAGTCCATCTCCTTAATCTGGTAAAGTTCCACTTTTCCAGTTGATGGCGAAGGCTTGGCATTTTTCCAGAAAGCCTCAACCTGCGATTTGGCAGGACCATCATAATTAGGATCCTGTGCATTTGCAAAAAATGTAATCATAAAAAGGCTGATAAAAAAGATTGTTTTTTTCATTTGTTTTAGTTTTTTCACAACAAATCTATCTATTGAAAATAAAACTAAATGCTTCGTTTCATAAGTGATGCTATCCATTTCACTGCTGCTTAATAATAATGAAATATGGGTAGCTGGTAAAAAGCATCACTTATAAAACGATACCGTACATTGGTAAAACCAATATCATCAGCAGCGAAATGAGCCATTTACTCACCACCCCCGCAGTTTACTTTAGACGAACCAAATAAAATAACCTGTTTAAAAAACAACTGCTTTGATATTATTACAATAGATAAAAAAACATTTCAGTTTAATAATAATGCCGGTAGATTAATTGCCCGGTTAGTTTATAGCAGCAGTGCCTTTAACGAGGCTGTTATCGAAATTGACGAAAAGTATATATTGCAGCTTATTACCACTGGCATATGGATTACTTCCTTTAAAGAAGTTGGAAAAGAAAAAATAATCAGTAAAATAAAAGTGGAAACCGGTGGTACTATGTCGATGAGAGGATTTTATAAAAGAAAGAAACTTATTTTTAAAAGACCGGCTAATTTTAAACTGCGGTTTTCTTTATTTAATGCCGAAGGTGACGATATAATAACCTTAATACCCTCAGTTAATTGGAAAAAGCAATCGTATGATTTTATTTTGCAGTTAAACGAAGAGTTTGAAAAGGAGTGCAATGCATTGCTTATCTTACACACACTGCATTGTGCTAACTGCAGCCTGAGCATGATGCATGGTGGTAATGTGCCGGCACTTATCAGCATATAATAATTTAAACCTTTGATATGATGATGAAAACCTTACAGACAAAAGTTGTTCATCTGGCAGCCATATTATTTTTAACTATTTCAACGGCATACGCACAAAACGATTGCAGTTGTGATGTGTATGAAAAACTGTCAAAAACCAAACAATCAAAATCAGAAATTTTTGCCCAGGTAATAAAGGATAAAAGTAAAATATGCCAGGCAAAGGCAGTTGAACTACAGGGAGTAATAGCAATTTTTGAGAATGAAAATTTAGATTCTGCAGAAATTTATTTAAACAAAGCAGAAGCGTTATATAAAAAAACAGATTGTGGTGAAGCTGTTCTCTGGAATACTTATAAGCAACGGTTCCAGATATATTGGAACAGATCTGACTTTCCAAATGCACAGGAGTATGGATTAAAGTTTTTGCATAGTGCAGAAGAAGCAAAAAATATTTATCAGCAAGCCATGGCTAATACCATGATTGCGGTTGTATTTTATAAAACCAATCAATTTGAAAAAGGCATTGTTTTTAATGATAAAGCAGCCCAACTACTGGCGGGTATTAGCGACTTGAAAGAGAGGCAAAATACACTTTATTTTTTGGCCGCCAGGTATATGACACATTATCTGAACACAAAATCAAAATCAAGTATTGATAACTCGTTAAAATATAATTTACAACACCTGGCATTATCAAAACAACTGAAAGATACCGTTCAATTTTCGAGAAGCTATTTTAACCTGTCTGGTACCGCAGAGGAGCGTAAAGACTGGGTACAGTCGATGGCTTACTTAGATAGTGGTTACCTTTTTATAGACAGGGCCGATTCGCTGGATTTATTTGATTACCATGTAAATAAAGCCAGTTTGTTTTTAGAATTAAAAAACTATAAAGAAGCGGAATTTTATGCAGACTCTTCACTTTTTTTTGCTAATAAAACAAAAAACCAGATTGGCATTGTAGAAAGCTACCGGATAATTTCGGAAATAGCCCAAAAGCAGGGAGATTATAAAAAGGCATTGGAATTTTCGGGCCTTGAAAGAGGCATCAGAGACTCTATCAGCAATGTTGAAAAAACAGAAGCCGTAGCTGAACTGGAAAAAAAATACAACCAGGCAAAAAATGAAAACACCATTAAAGATTTAGATAAAAAAAAGCAATTGTACTTAATGCTTGCCATTGCTGCAATACTTGCTGCCATTGCAATCGCTTTCTTTTTAAGGCAGCAGAGATTAAAACATAAAAAAGTTATTTTAGAAACAGAGCAACGGCTTAACAGGGCAAGGATGAACCCCCATTTCTTTTTTAATGCATTAACTACCTTACAAAAATTTGCATTGCGTAATAATGATGGGCAGGCACTGGCAAGTAATCTTTCTAAGTTCAGCAATATTATGAGAGAAACGCTGGAAAGTACTTACAAAGAATATGTAACCGTAGAGCAGGAAATGGAATTTTTGAATGAATACCTGGAGGTACAAAAAATACGTTTTCCTCAAACATTCAGTTACGGGGTAAATGCCGATAAAAATCTGGAAGTAGATGATATTTTAATTCCATCAATGATACTACAGCCGTTTGTAGAAAACAGTATTGAGCATGGTTTTGCGGGTATTGACTATCCGGGCAATGTGGTAATACAGTTTAAGGCAGAAGGCAAAGAAGTGTTGATACAGATTAATGACAACGGTAAAGGCCTTGCCACAACCTTTATAGAAAACAATGAGCACATCAGCCGGGCAAGCCAGATTATAAAAGACAGGATATATTTGCTGAACATTAAATTAAAAACCAAGGCTGGTTTCAGTATTGATAATGATTCATCAGGCAAGGGAGTAGTTGTAAAAATACATTTACCGCTGCTGTATAAAAGCCAGCAACATAGTTAAGTATGAAAATATTAGTAATTGATAACGAAAATGAAGTAAGACAAATTTTAAAAGATATGGTTGAGGCCTGGGAAAAAGGTATGCACATTATTGATGAAGCAAATGGTGTGGCAAACGGCATTGAAAAAATCAACACATTTAACCCCGATGTTGTTTTACTGGATGTGGAAATGGATGACGGCACCGGCTTTGATTTATTACGCCGGCTTAGCAATCCTGTCTTTCAACTCATTTTCACTACGGCACATAATAAATATGCTGTACAGGCAATTAAGTTCAGTGCCATTGATTATTTATTAAAACCGGTAGACCCTGTAGATTTAAATATTGCATTGCAAAAAGCTGCTGATAATATCAACCATCACACACTCCAAAATCAGCTATTGGTATTGATGCAGCAAATAGGAAACAAGGATGGAGCGGCTGGGATGGCTAAACAAATTGTGCTGAAAGATATTGACAAAACATATTTTGTAAAACTAAGCGACATACTCTATTGCGGAGCAGAAGGATCTTACACCAAATTTTACATAGCCAATGCCGAGCCTATTTTTGTGAGCCGTAACCTGCGCAGTTATGAAGAGCTGCTGGCACCGGCTGGTTTTATACGTACACACCATAGTTGCCTGGTAAATCCCGAAAAAATAAAAATTTACGACCGTAAAACAGACTGCGGCACACTGGTACTTGAAGGTGGACATACCGTTCCGGTTTCTCAGCGAAAAAAAGATTTTGTAATTCAGTTTCTGGAAAACAGGGGATAAAATTGAACTATATGACACAGATATTCCAGCGTACATAAGCCATGCTTCTTATTTGCCCCACTGGCGCATTCGTATACGGTTACTGGCGTAGATATACAGCTTAGCAAAGCAGCGCTGCGTATCTGTACCCACCAATACTGTTACAAAATAAAACAGCTAAACCTTATATTTTATTAGCTTTACATGGCACAGATACGCTAACGCACAAAAGCCATGCTGCATATCTGCACCAGAAAATACTACCGTATTGTTGTAAAAAATTTAAAAAAGTAGTTTGTTGTTTTTACAAAAATTGCTGCGGTATTTATTTTACTTCTTTCCCGGTTTTATCCCACTGGCGCAGATATGCAGGGCGGTAAACGAGCGTTGGCGTATCTGTGCCCACAATTATTCTTACAAAATAAAACAGCCAACTCTAAAATTTTAATAGCTTTTACATTGTCACAGATACGCCAGCGCACAAAAGCCATGCTGCATATCTGTGCCCTCTAATATTTTTACAAAATAAAACAGCTAAACCTTACATTTATTAGGCTTACGTGGCACAGACCTTTGCCGCCGTGGGTAGATTTATTTTGCCTTTTGCCGTGGTGGGTAGGTTTATTTTCGTCGCTTGGGCTTCGGCCAGCGACATCTCAGAGACCAGCATTTTTTTTCAATAAAGATAAGCAGCCCGATAAATCTGTTACACTTTCACCACCGTCTTCTTCGTTTCTTCCAAATTAAAATAACCTGTATCAAATTTTTGTATGCCCATCACTTCATTAAGCCAGTTTTTCATTTCTTTATATTCCGGGTGTTTGG
>JBBQLS010000191.1:0-5772 GCA_038328115.1 Chitinophagales bacterium | reverse complement strand
TTTTTTTCTGATCAAAATTTCTTCAAGCATTGATTTTGCCCTGGTGTATTGACTCCTGCTGGTACTCTCTTCAATATCCAGCATAAAAGCAATTTCTTTATGCGAATAGCCTTCAATTGCATACAGGTTTAAAACTGTTTTATATCCCAGCGGTAAAGATCTGATAGACTCCACAACCTGTTTAGCCTGCATGATAGAAGGTATCATTTCCTCTCTTATATGAATACCATGTGCATTGCTGATATCTACGCTGTCAGAGAATTTTTTATTTTTCTTTAAAACATTGATACAGGTATGCACAATTATGCGCCTGATCCAACCCTCCAGAGCACCTTCATTTCTATATTGATGCATTTGCGAAAAAACCTTGATAAAACCCTCCTGCAACATATCTTCTGCATCCTCCCGGTTCTTTGCAAAACGATAGCACACGCCAAGCATTCTTGGACTAAAACGGGTATATAATGCCTCCTGGGCAGTGGCATTATTCCGAAGGCATCCGCTAAGCATAAGCTCTTCCGTCATATCGTGCTTGATTTCCCTATAAATATAGACAAAATACTGCTAAGTATTGCTGCATGTGCGATAAAAAACATCCGGAAATTGCCAGGGTATTTTTTGAAATAGGAGGGTTGTAAATTGTTGATTATCAAAAGACAACTGCTGAATTAGCATCAGTTGTTATTGTAAACCACCAACGGGTTATTGGTAACCGGGTTGTTAATAATAGAAGCTTTTACATTAAATACCTGCTTTATTAATACTTCATCCAATATATCTTTTGGGCTGCCATGCGCAATCAATTCGCCTTCTTTTAAAAAAAATAATTTATCTGCATATTGTATGGCAAGATTAATATCGTGCATTACTGCTACCAAAACAGTGCCTGCATCTGCAAATTCACGGGCAATCTGCAAAAATTCCTGTTGGTACTTAATATCCAGACTTGTAAGCGGCTCATCTAAAAATAAATATCGGTAACCCTCGGTTTGCTTTTCCCATATCTGTGCCAATACCCGGGCATATTGCACCCTTTGTTTTTCGCCACCGCTCAGCGTTAAATAATTTCTTTCTTTAAAAGAAGCCAGGTTCATACGCTCCATTACCTGGTTGCAGATTTGCTCATCTTTTTTATTAGGGTTAAAAGTAAAATGGGGGTAACGGCCCATCATTACCACTTCTTCAACCATCAGCGGAAAACTTAATTCCGGTTGCTGGCTCATAACTGCTCTGTGCTTTGCCAGTTCTTCTTTTTTTACATGCGCAATCTTTTGATTGCCATAAAAAACCGAGCCATCGTATTTGTTTATTTCGCCACCAAAAATTTTAAGAAACGTAGATTTTCCCGAACCGTTAGGCCCCAGTATCATATTAAATTCGCCTGGATGAAATTCGGCACTGATACCATTGAGGATCAGTTTTTTTCCTATGCAGTAATGTATGTTTTCTGTTTTAAGCATTGTAACCTCCTTTTTCATTTACCACGTTAAAACGTTTTAGCAATAAAATAAAAATGGGTGCGCCAACCAACGACGTGATGATACCGATAGGAACTTCGGCAGGTGCCAGAACCAGCCTTGCACACATATCCGCCAGCACCAGTAACAAAGCACCTAGTAACATAGAAGCCGGCAAAAGTTTTTTATTATCGCTGCCTATTAACAAACGCAACACATGCGGCACTATTAAACCCATAAAACTTATAACACCTACAAATGCTGTGGCAACAGATACCATGGCAGTATTGAGCAGCATTATCCTCATCTTTAATTTATCCGCATCTACACCCAGATAACCGGCTTCTTCTTCACCAAGTAATAATGTATTTAATTGTTTTGAATAACGCAGCGCAAAAATAAAAATGATTGCTGCAACGGTACCCACAATAAAAACCTGCTGCCAGGAAGCTCCGGAAAAAGTTCCCAGGTTCCAGAAGGTTATACTTCTTGCCTGCGGATCACGTGCTATATAACTCATAAAACCGTTACCGCTTAAGCAAACGGCATTTACAGCAATGCCAATTAATAATAAGGACATAATGGAAACCCGTTTTGCGTTTTTTGCCAATGCGTAAACAATATAAGTTGCAAATAAGGAACAGGCGAATGCAGCCATTGGTACCAGCAGCGGACCGGTAAAACTTTTAAATGCCGGGCTGAAATTTGGTGCCATTACAAAAACAATGGAAGCCCCCAATGCTGCGCCGGCACTGGTTCCTGTAAGTCCCGGCTCAACAATGGGGTTGCGGAATAAACCCTGCATTAATACGCCACTAACAGCTAATATGGCACCAGTGATAGCACAGAGTAAAACCCTGGGCAATCTTAACTGTATAAAAACACCTTCGTAAATATTAGCCGGATCCTTACTCTGAAAAAAATGTTTTAAGGAAGAAAACATTTCTGTAGGTAATATAGAAACTGCACCAAAAGCAATTGCTAAAAGCAATACTGCGATCAGTAATACTACCAAAACCGGAAAGAAGTATTTATTTTTTCTCAGCACTTGCAATAGGGTGTAGCAGGTTAATTAATTTGATGATATTATCGCCGGTACGTGGGCCAAAATAGATAAGGTCGTGCTCCTCAAACCGAACAATGCGTTTGTTTTTGCCGGCATTGGTTAATGAAACACCGGGCACGCTGCTGATGAATTTATCCATGCTGCCCATCCGGTCGTAACCAAAATCGGTGGCGATAATAATATCCGGGTTTGCCAATGCAACAGCTTCGGCGCTCATTTCCCGGGCTCCTTTTCCATTGTAAAGTGCCGGTGTGCATCCTGCCAAACGTATCATTTTATCGCCAACGCCGTTTCGGCCGCTCATTACAAAATAGTTGTTGTTACGCAAACCAAAATGAATGATCATGATACGGAGTGAATCTTTTACATTTAATGCTTTTAAAGTATCGGCAGCTTTTGCAATGCCGGCATTCATTGTTGTAATAATTGAATCAGCCGTTTTCTCTACTCCAAAAAACTTACCAAGTTCTTTTAATAATAACCGGGCACTGTCAATGGTATTGGCACCGCCAAAGGCTTTAATGTTTAACCCTGCTTTGGTTATTTGCGGCAATACGGTTTCGGGGCCAATGTCGTTACTGTGTATCACCAGGTCGGGTGTCATGGCAATTATACTTTCAGGGCTTAATGCACGGTGGTATCCAACGGTCTTTAAAAGTTTAGCGCTGTCGGGATATGTGCTGCTTAAATCCACGGCAACAATATTGTGTCCCTTACCCAATGCAAAAACATATTCTGTTAACTGCTTGGATAAACAAACGATACGCATGTCTTTTGTGCCATCCATTTCTTTATTGCCAAAGCGGCCGCAGGAGATGATAAATAAGGATAATGCTACAACGGCTATTGCTGCTTTTTTCATGTCAATTGTCTTTAAAAATAAAGATGCAATTTTTTTAAACTGCCTCTTTGAATTATATTAGAAATTGTATTTAAGATTTAAACCTCCAAAAACATTGGCATTTTTTGGCCCAGCTACATACGCATCCGGTATTTGATTTACGAATATCATGATGGGATATTTGGTATTGGTGATATTATTAACCCCAAGATAAACATCAATACCATAATGTTTTGCAAACGTGTGTTGAAAGCCAACTTTCGTATTCAGCAGGCTATAGCTGCTGGCATGGTAGGGGGTTGTACCTGCAGTACCAACCGGTAATCCGGTGTTTGTACCATTTGATGTTACCGGTATTTCATCTTTATAAAAATAATTGATATTGGCATAAAGGCCGGGTTGGGTATTAACATCTACTCCAAAAGATGTAACAACTTTTGCAACGCCGGCTACCGCGTTGCCACTGTAATCAACCGTTACAATAGAATCTTTTAAAGGTGTAGTTATTGTTTTGCCAGAGATTAACTGATACTTATAATCTTTGTATTTAAAATCAGAATAAGTAAAATTGAAGAAAGGCGTTATGGCACTGAAAAATCCATTTTCAGATTTATATACCGTGTATTTAACCGATGCTTCAACACCGTTGTTATCCTGCTTACCTGCGTTAACCACATACGAGTAAGCAGTTGTGGTAGCGTTTAAAGGAACTGCAACAGCCGTCATTTTATTTTTAAATGCAGCATTGTAAAAAGCGAGCTGGTAAGAAAGCCTGTCTTTTAAAAGTGAACCTTTTGTGCCAATTTCGAACTGGTCGCCAATTTCGGGCATTAAAACACTGTTCACTCTTCCAGTCGCCGGAGTGGCAGGAGAGCTTACTACAGGGGTAACAATGTAAAAATAAGAGCTTACCGGAGCTTTGTAACCACGGCTGTAAGAAACATAGGCAGATATTTTTTTATTGAAAACTTTGTTGAGTGCAAAGTGTGGCGAAACCATGTTCTTATAAGTAGTATCAAATTGCGAAGGTTTGGTAACTGTTGCTGTATTGAAACGATCGCTCAGCTTAAGCTTCATATTGCTTATACCAACACCGGCAGTGAATGAAATGTCAAAAGGCATGGATAGCGTCCACTCTGTAAAATATGAAGTTGTTTTAGAAACCGCAGCCAGGTTAGAAGTGGCTGTATTTATTACCCAGTAAGGATCGCCCCATACCCAGGTGCCGGTGGTACGTGGATCATTGGGGTCCTGCTTCATGCTGTAACCAATTGTTTGTGCATCCTGGCGTTGCATTTCAATACCCGTGATGCCACCAAGTGTAAAGTTTTTAGACAGGCTGAACTTTGTATCTATTGTTGAGCGAAGACCTGCATTGGTGGTTAATTTATCCGTCCAGCCACCAGCCGAACTTACATTACTGGCGAAACTTGTACCAAAGATGGTAGTAGTATTAGAAATGTTTTTATTGAAAGAATAAGTGTGACCCAAACCTGCCCTGTACGTGATTACATTGCTATGCCCATCACGTTTTATATAATCAATATTACCTGAAAAATTGGACGTGTCATATTGCCCGATGGTCAATTCACCACTTCTTTCATCATAACTATTGCTGTATCCCAAATAAGTAATAATAGATTCTTTATTATTGGGCTGAAAATCGCCGGCGAAATTTACAAAATCTTTATGCGATTTATTGTGTACTGTAAACCCATCTGATTTTTGATGGCCATAATTCAACAGAATTGATGAACGGTCTTTACCCATAGCAAAATGAGTGGTATAACGCTGCAGGCCATAATTACCAAACAATAAATCCTGACCAATGGATGTGGTGCCAGCTAATGGTTTTATGGTATGTAAATTAACGGCACCTGCAATTGCGAGGCCATATAAAGTACCGGCAGGGCCTTTAACCACTTCT
Organism: Chitinophagales bacterium; assembly: GCA_038328115.1. GTDB lineage: Bacteria > Bacteroidota > Bacteroidia > Chitinophagales > Chitinophagaceae > Ferruginibacter. The sequence goes on along the minus strand of JBBQLS010000191.1, from coordinate 481 downwards.
ACATTTCCTATTGAGCCAAAATCAATATCATCCATCGTTGTTATTCCTTCGGCATCAGTTACCGGAATACCATTCAGGTATAATTTATAACCCTGTCCGTCAAAATTGCTGCTAACACCTCTGGGACCTCTGCTGCCATTGCCATAACCACGTATGTTGAACTGCTGGCCGCCGGAAACTGAACGCCTGTTCATAGTAACACCTGGTACATTGGTATTAATCGCATCATCCATAAACAACCCATTTCCCCGTTTTAATTCCATTGAGCCTAATTTAGAGATAGAAGCTGGTTGGTATAAAATACCTTTATTTTGGGTAGACGTGGCTGTTATTTCAACTTCTTCCAGGTTTGAAGTTGTTGTAGTAAGTACAATGGTTATGTCTTCGTTACAGTTTTTAACAGTGTACCTGACAGCTTTATATCCAACAAAGGAAACTGTGATTGAAGAAGATTTTCCACAGTCGAAAGAAAAAGAACCGT
>JBBQLS010000190.1:0-5919 GCA_038328115.1 Chitinophagales bacterium | reverse complement strand
GGGTTGCCAACAATCAATGCATAAGCCGGTACATCTTTGGTTACTACAGTGCCTGCCCCAATAAATGCATATTCACCAATGGTATGGCCGCATACTATGGTTGCGTTGGCACCAATACTGGCCCCTTTTTTTATTAAGGTGGTTTTAAATTCAGTTTTACGGCTTACGGCACTGCGTGGATTTATTACATTGGTGAGCACTGCACTGGGGCCCAGGAAAACATCATCCTCACAAATAACCCCTTCGTAAATGCTTACATTATTTTGTACACGTACATTATTGCCCAATGTTACTTTTGGAGATACCACCACATTTTGCCCCAGGTTGCAATTGTTGCCAATAACAGCACCGGACATGATGTGAGAAAAATGCCATATCTTGGTTCCTTCGCCAATCACACAATTATCATCAACAATTGAACTCGGGTGTACATAAAAGCCTCCCCCAGCCCCTCGCAAGGAGGGGGGCTCAGGTCCTAGTATTTTAAAGAAATTTTTATTGCTCATATGGATTATTCTTGTATTTACTTTGCTATCTTTTTTAAATATTCACCATAGCCGCTTTTTTCAAGCTCTTTAGCCAGTTGTAATAAATCATCTTTGCTTATAAAACCCATTCGCCAGGCAATTTCTTCGGGGCAGCCAATTTTTAAGCCCTGCCTTTTTTCTATTACCCGTACGTATTCTGCCGCATCTCCAAGGCTTTCAAATGTACCGGTATCCAGCCATGCAAAACCACGATCCAGCACCGCTACTTTTAATTTTTTTTGTTGCAGGTAATAATCATTCACGGTGGTTATTTCATATTCGCCTCTTGGGCTGGGTGAAATATTTTTTGCAATTTCAACCACGTTATTATCATAAAAATATAGCCCGGGCACTGCATAATTGCTTTTTGGTGCTGCGGGCTTTTCTTCAATACTTACTGCATTTTTATCTGTATCAAATTCCACCACACCATAACGTTCAGGGTCGCTAACCGGATAGGCAAAAATTACCGCACCATCCGGATCAATACTTTGCTGCAACAGTTTACTGAAGCCGCTGCCATAAAAAATATTATCGCCCAAAACCAATGCCACACTGTCGTTGCCAATAAATTTTTCTCCAATTACAAATGCCTGAGCAAGGCCGTTGGGTACTTCCTGTTTGGCATATTCAATAGCACAACCCCATTGGCTTCCGTCACCCAGCAATCTTTTAAACTGACCCTGATCTTCGGGTGTAGTAATTACCAATATCTCTTTTATACCTGCCAGCATTAAAGTGCTTAGCGGATAATAGATCATCGGCTTATCATACACCGGCATCAATTGTTTGCTGATACCTTTTGTGATGGGATAAAGCCTTGTGCCGGAGCCTCCTGCCAGTATGATTCCTTTCATGCAGTTATTATTTATGATATTGTTGGTTATAATAGTTCTGATAATCGCCGCTGGTGACATGGTTTAACCACTCACTATTCGCCAAATACCAATCTATTGTTTTACTAATTCCTTCTTCAAATTGTAATGAAGGTAACCAGCCCAGTTCATCTTTTAATTTTGTTGCGTCAATAGCATAACGTAAATCATGACCTGCACGGTCTGTAACATAAGTAATCAGTTTTTCCGATGTACCCTTTTCTCTTCCCAGCTTTTCATCCATCTGCCTGCATAATTCTTTTACCAGGTCAATATTTGTCCATTCGTTGTGCCCTCCAATATTATATGTTTCGCCAATTTTGCCGTTATGAAAAATAACATCAATGGCCCGTACATGATCCTCTACATACAACCAATCACGAACATTTTCGCCTTTACCATAAATAGGCAAGGGTTTATTGTTGATGATATTGTGAATGCAAAGTGGTATCAGTTTTTCGGGAAAATGAAATGGCCCGTAATTATTACTGCAGTTGCTGATCTTCACAGGCAATTTATAAGTATGATAAAACGCCCGTACAATATGATCGGAAGAAGCTTTTGATGCTGAATACGGGCTGCGGGGATCGTAAGCAGTTTCTTCGGTAAAAAATCCCTCATCTCCTAAAGAACCATATACTTCATCTGTAGAAATATGATAAAAAACCTTACCATCCATATTGCCTGCCCATGGTTCTTTTGCAGCCTGCAATAAAGAGGCTGTTCCCAATACATTGGTGGTGATAAATGCAAGTGGTTCGCTAATCGATCTGTCTACATGGCTTTCGGCTGCGCAATGCAGTACCGCCGTAAATTTGTGTTCCGTAAATAGTTTACGCAGCAGATCCAGGTCGGTAATATCTCCTTTTACGAACTGATAGTTAGGTTCATTTTCTATGTCCCTTAAATTTTCCAGGTTGCCTGCATAGGTGAGTTTATCAAGATTGACAATTTTATAATCAGGGTATTTTTTTACAAATAGCCGCGTTAAATGAGAGCCGATAAAGCCTGCGCCGCCTGTAAGTAAGATAGTATGCATGTATTAAAATTGCTTTTAGAGCATCAAAAATAGCCATAAATAAACCATTCAGCCAACAAATACCTCCCTTATACCTACGCTATACCTACGCCAGAGAGAAGCCATATCTAAGCCATGAAACCTTATGAAAATAATTATGTAAAATAGCCGTGAAATTACAACAGGTGTTCCTTCGATATGAAGCATATTTCCCTACCAGCAACAGCTAAACCCCTAAACCTCCTAAACTTCTAAACCTCAAATTACAATCCTGCAAACGCCACATGAAAATACTGCTTGATCTCATTCACATCAAACTGCTCGGCCCTTTTTGAAGCTTTGCTTAAAAATCGATGTCGTAATGCCTCGTCTTCCATCATCTTTTTCATAGCATTGGCAAGCGATATTACATCTTTAACAGGCGTAAGAATTCCGTATTCCCCAATTTCATAATTATTAATGGCCCTGTGGTGCAGGTCTGTATCCGGCGCCAGTAATTCCCTGGGGCCCGAGCTACAATCAGTTGAAATAACCGGCTTTCCACAGGCAAGTGCTTCTATTAAAACATTTGGAAACCCTTCCACATCCGAGCTCAGCACAAAACAATTACTGCGGTTTACATATTTAAACGGGTTTTTATCAAAGCCACAAAAAATAACCTTATCCATCAGGCCAAGCTCTCTTACTTTTTGTTTTAAAATATCCTCCATTACACCAGCGCCCACAATCAATAATTTACAAGGCAGGTTTTTTAAAATGAAAAAAGCCTGTATCAGTAAAAGCTGATTCTTTTCTTTTCGTAAATTACCGACTGTAATAAAATGAAAAATATCTTTTTCAAAAACAAATTCCGGCTCTTCAGCAGCGTTTGATTTGATAAGCTGTAAATCAACAGGATTATAAATTACCCGAACGGGCGTTTTAATTTTAAAGTTCTCTATCAGGTCGGTTTGTATGGCATAAGAGTTTGCCAGTATAAGGTCGGCACGTTTGTAAGAATACATGACCATGAATTTTGAAAACATGCGATAAATGACTGAATGGCTTTCCTGCATCGTGGTCTGGTGTGTGCCTTCACACATGATCACACGGCCACGATACCCCAAAAAACTTTTCATAATTGCATTTATGTAACAGGGGCGGTATAAAAATGCAACAGAAGTATTGATGTTGTTCTTTTTACAATACCGGAAAACCTTTAAAGATATTTGTGGCAATTTTAAAAAGCGTACCACTTTATTCTGCATCAGTGGCTGCTGCAGGTTGAATACTTTTATTTCGGGTGGAATTGTATAATCTACATAGTTGCTATACAAAGCCAGGTGAATCTCAAAGTCATTTTTTAAATGATCCAATAACAGCGATACCACCCGCTCAGCACCGCCTATTTGCAATGTGTTTATAAAGATCAGCAGCTTTGGCTTAATACCATTCATTCGTTTTCATTTTTACCCGGTTGCAAATATCCGTTATTTATTTTGGGCAAGCTTTAAAAAGATGTTTTCCATTGCATTCATCATGTTGCTTACAGAAAAACGTTTTTTTGTTGTTTCTATTATTTGATCACGATCAAAATTGCCGGCCAGTGCTTTTTTTATAGCCGCAGCAAATGCAATGATGTCATTATCATCAACCAGCAAACCGTTCTCATTATCTGTAATTATTTCTGAAATACCACCTGGTGCATTAAAAGCAATTACCGGTATGCCATGAGCTCCGGCTTCCAGCAGCACATTAGGAAATCCTTCGTAATAAGAACCCATTAAGAAAAGCGTGGCATCTTCCAGGCCCGAGAAAGGTGATTTTTTTTCTCCGCATAAGAAAACTTTATCCTGCAGCCGTAAAGCATCAATCAACTCCTGCAACTCATTTCTTTTACTTCCTTCACCAATAATATAATATTTAAAAGAAATAGAAATCAGTCCCACAGCACGTATCAGCCTTTCAATTCCCTTTTCATCACTCAGCCTTGCAACTGTTATAAATTTATTTACCTGCTCTCCATTTTGTTTAACAGGTTTAGCTGTCGTACGCAAAATATCCTGTGTGGCATTATGAATTACTATGGTTTTGCTGGCAATAACACGATAATGGATTACCAGATCCTGCTGCATATAGGCTGACTGGCAAATGATCATGTCAAACCGTCTGTAATATTTTTTAATAAACTTTGTGTACAATCCAGGCATCTTGGCCTGCTTACTGTTTATGCTTACTATACTTGCTTCCCGTGCAATAAATTTTATGTTTCTGCCGAACCGCCTTTTAAAAATAGCAAGATATAAGTTCAAATGATTGGCAGTAGAAAAAATAATATCAGGCTTAAAATTGTTAACCACTTTTTTAATGGCAGGTAAAGAAAACAGCACTCTGTCTTTCTCCAGATCAATAATTTTAATTGCCGGGTTTGTAATTTTAAAAAAAGGATTTGCATTATTAACTACAACCAGGCAAACTGAAAATATATTGGTGTTAATATGCCGGCAAAGCAGCGAAACAAATTTCTCGGAACCGCCACCTTCCAATGTGGGCGTAATAATTAAAAGCCTTACCCTGGTTTCATTTTTTGCAATCATATATCAGGGTTTTACAAAAAAGGCTATAAGGTTTGGAGTTTTCTTTTTTACTGTATCTTTAAGGCCGGCAGCAATTGCCAGTTTTACAAGCACTTGCTTAATAAAATACTTTACCGGTCCAAGCTTTAATCTTTGTATATCTATATTTACGCAATCTTTAACGCCAAAGCCATGCCTGGCAGCCAATGCATGTAGTGCTGCAACATCAAATGTTTGCATGTGCTGCATTTCGTGAAATTCAGATTTACAAAAAGGGCAAAAATTCAAATGGCTGTTGATATCTTCATTAAAAGGTGTTGTGATAAATATCTTTCCCCCTGGTTTCAATATCCTGAACAATTCCTGCATGGTCTCATGCAATGCTTCATCCTGCAAATGCTCAATGGTTTCAATTAGCATAATGGAATCAAATTGTTCATCTTTAAAAGGCAAAGGCAATTTGTCAATTAATACCAGCTCTTTTAAATTTGATTTACTAGTTGTTCTCTTCTTCGTTTCTTCAATGGAGTCTGCAGAAAAATCAAGTCCATAAAAATTAACCGCTGATTCATCAAGCATCTGTTCCAATAAATGGCCGGCGCCGCAGCCATAATCAAGCACATCGCCTTTCAGCAAACCCCTCTTCTTTATAAATTTTACAATACCCTGTGCCATGGTAGCCGTAAAATATTGCTGCTGTCGGCATGTATTTTTACTCTGCCAATCCCAGAATGTAGCAATATCTTCTGTAGTCCAGTCTGAAGGTTTTTTATGTACCGCTTGCATTATAAATTTATTTTTTTGAGCCTGGCCACAATTATAAAAATCAATGAATAAACAACCAAGCCAACCAATAGCTTGTAAAAATAAAACAGGTTGCTTTGTTGTAAGGTATAAAACAAAATCAGCGCAACAGGAATATTAATTAAAACCATAACCCCGGT
>JBBQLS010000189.1:0-6029 GCA_038328115.1 Chitinophagales bacterium | reverse complement strand
TTGATTTTCAGCCACGGTAGAAGTTGCGGTAAACTGCATGCCCTGCATACCAAAATTAAAGCCCAAAACACCCAGGTTAACAAATGGAGGAAACTTCTGGTTCAGTTTTTCGTTCAGCAAATAATTTAACTGCCTTTCGCTGAGCATAGATAATTTAGTAACCGCAATTTTTAATTTATCCATTTCCAGCGAAACATAATCGCCATGAAAATTACCGCCATGAAAAATATTCTGATTCTGGTGGTCAATGACCGGGTTATCGTTAACCGAGTTCAATTCATCCACCACTACTTTTTCGGCATTGCAGATGGTATCGTAAATGGGGCCCAGCACCTGAGTAACACAGCGAAGCGAATAATATTCCTGCACTTTATCCTGAAACACTTCCTGGTCAAGCTTTTCGGGGTTATACAAATGTTCGCTGCGGCTGCGGATCATTTTACTGTCTTTTAAAATATCCCGTAACTGTGCGGCAATTTTATTTTGCCCGGTATGATGCTTTACAATATTTAATTCGTAAGAATAATGGTCATCAAAAGCCTCAACCACTTCATTTATCATGGCCGATAACATAACCGACCATTCCAGTAATTTTTGCGCCTGAATAATATTAACCATGCCAATACCGGTCATGGCCGATGTGCCGTTTAAAACAGCAAGTCCTTCCCGTATGCGAATGGTAAGCGGTTTAATACCCAGTTTAGTAAATACATCCGCTGTTGGTTGCAGGTTTCCTTCATAAATCACTTCACCCTCGCCAATTAAAACCAAGGCAAGATGGGCAAGCTGAACCAGATCGCCGCTGGCACCAACACCACCATGCTCAAAAATGCAGGGAGCTACATCTTTATTAATCAATTCCTTCAGCAGTTCTACTATTTCGGGATGAACACCTGAGTAAGCCTGCATCAGGCTGTTTAGCCGGGCAATCATTACCGCTTTTACCAGTATGGGGCTCATCATATTACCGGCTCCCGAGCTATGGCTTCTTATTAAATTGTATTGAAGCTGTAACAGATTTTTTTCGTTAACCTTATATTGGGCCATGGGCCCAAAACCGGTATTAATACCGTAAATAAGCTTATTGGAAGAGAATTTCTGTAAAAAGCTAAAATTTAAATTTACTTTTTCAATAGTCAGCGTGTCTAAAGCAATTTGTTGCTCCTTATATAGAACATCCGAAAAATTATCTAAGGAAAGCGCCCTGTCTCCTACATGTACCATGGTCCGAATTTTTTTCTGCAGTAATAATTTTGGTAACCAAAGGGGTAAAAATAGAATAAAGAATTCAAATTTTTATTTTTTGACCCATATATGTGAAGATATTGGAAGATATTGTAAAACAAAGGTGGTTGTTGGGTATTTTTTAATCGGCTATTTTTTATACTTTTACGTTTCATTTATCATTATAAACAAAAAATAACATGAAAAAATTAATTGGTATCCTTGGGATTTTAGTCATTTCATTTTCGTTCATGAATGCTTCGGCACAAAAAATTAAGACTAAAGAAGGCGATGCTTCAGTATTAAAAAACGAGCCAAATATCAACATTGAATTTACTTACGACAATATTTCGGTTGGAAAATTTTCTGATGAAAAAGATTATATTAAAAAGAAGACGGATGAATATAATGCAAAAACACCCGGCCGTGGCGATATTTGGGCGAAAGACTGGATTGCCGACAGGCAGAATAAGTACGAACCCAAGTTTCCCGATTTGTACATGATAACCAGTAAAAAAACAATAAGTAAGGATGCAAAATATACGTTAATCTTCAAAACAAAATCTATTGAACCTGGTTACAATGTTGCAGGAGGAATGGTTGCTTTTGGGGGTAGAAAAAATGCTGAAATAGATGCAGAAGTTTGGATTGTTGAAACAGCAAACAGAAGTAATAAAATTGCCGTAATTACAGTTGATAATGCGCCTGGTGGAACCTGGGGTGGTTATGATTATGAAACTGGTGGCCGTATTTCAGAATCGTATGCCAAAGCTGCAAAAAGTTTGGCCAAGTATATTTATTAAAGTTGATTGAATACATATTGAGAAGCTGTTAATTAATGGATTAAAATTCTTGAGTAGTCATTCTTACATATATATTTGCAAAAGGCTTCCAAAACAGGAAGCCTTTATTTATTAACTATACTCAAAAAACAAATGAAAACTATTAAAATTTATTTAACACTTGCCTGTATTTTATTTGCAACTACGGCCGGTTTTGCTCAGGAAGTTGATATGACCAAAGGCGATCTTTCAATTTTAAAAAGCGAAACCAGCATCAACTTTATATTTACCTATGAGAAAATGTCAGTTGGCGACTTTAATAAAGAAGCCGAATACATTAAGAAAAAAATTGAAGAGCAAAACGCCAAAGATCCCCCAAATGGGGATAAGTGGGCTGCCGAGTGGGAAGAACAAAAGAAAGGTTATTTTGGCGACAAGTTTATGCTTGGCTTTACCAAACAAAATAAACTGACTTACAATAAAGATGCAAAATACACCCTCATTTTTAATACCAAAGCGCTGGAACCTGGTTACCAGGTTGGCGTATCTAAAAGAAATGCGGGTGTAGATGGTACTATTACCTTAATAGAAACTGCAAAACCCGAAAAAAAACTAGCCGTACTTTATGTAGAACGGGCACCTGAAACCAAATGGCGGGGAGCTGCATTTGATGCCAAATCGAGAATTGGTGACGCCTATTTTATGGATGGACAGAAAGTGGGAAAGTTCATGGAAAAGAACATGAAATAACTTTCAATCAACTTAAATAAAAAATACCTGATGAGATATTTAATTCTTGCAGTAGCTACGTTTTTAACTACAGCTACCATTGCACAAAGCAAAAAATTTACTTTTAAACTGGGTTCTGAATATGAGCTGCCCCGTAAGGCCGAAGACTTATCCTTTTTTGGAAACGATAAAGACGGTATTATAAACATGGGTTTAAAAAAAGAAGAACTTACCATTTTAAGGTTCGACCCTAAAACATTGGAGCAATCAACAGAAAAGAAAATTGATCTGCCCGAGATGACCAAAAATTTCAACAGCGAAGGCGTTATTGATTTTGATGCAAATTATTACTGGATGCACAGCGATTGGGATAAATCATCTGAAACAGAATCTTTGTATTATGATAAGGTTGATGTTGTGTCTGGTAAAATAACCCAAAGCAATAAAAAGCTATTTGATGCAACCAGAATTGCCGGCAGCGGTTTTGTTTCAACCGGGTTTTACAGGGCAAAAGCAGTAGGAAAATACGATTTTAATTATGATGCAGACCATACAAAACTATTGGTAAGCTACAGGCTCTGGCCAGAGGAAAAGAATGATAAAAAAAATTACGATAAACTTGGTTTTTATGTTTATGATCAGAATATGAATAAGCTGTGGAACAATGAATTTACCATGCCTTATACAGAGCAGATAATGGACAATATTGATTTTTCGGTTGACTCAAAAGGCAATGCCTATATGCTTGCAAAAGTGTACGAAACGGAAAAAAGAAAGGAAGTGGATAAAGAAACCGGTTTGGCGGGCTATCATTATGAAGTATTAAAATTTACCAAAGAGAGTAAAAAAATAATCAGCACCACTATTAATATTGATGATTATTTTATCAGGTCTGCCTCGCTGATAGAAAACTCATTGCACGAAATGGTTATTGCATGCACCTACAGTAAAAAAGCGAAAGGGAACGGAACAGATGGTATTTTTCTGTCTGTGATGGATCAAAACGGAAAAATAAATAAATTCAAAAAAGGGTATTATGAATTTCCGCTGGCAGAACTGGAAAAATTTGAATCGGCAAGGAGCAAAAAAAAGATGGAAAAAAAGGATGATTATGAAACCCCGAATCTAACAGTACGCAATATTGTTGTTGAAGCTGATGGGAGTATTTTTATAGGCCTGGAAGAATATCATGTAGTGGTTACCACTTATACAGATAGCCGTGGAAACAGTACTACCACTTACACTTATTATTATGAAGATATACTGGGTGCAAAAATCAGCGCTTCAGGTAATTTTGACTGGCTGAGAAAAATTCCAAAACAGCAAAAGGGAACAAATGCTGACGCCACATTGGGTTATAAGTTAGTGAGTGATGCGACCGGTTATTATTTTCTATTCCTGGATAATAAAAAAAATATGGAGCTGGCAGAAGACGAGGTACCAAAATATCATGTAAATGGTTTTGGCGGCCAGGTTGTTGTAGCTAAAATAGATAATTCGGGCAATATATCCAGGGAACTTGTTTTTGATACAAGGGAAGAAGAAGTTATGTTGTTCCCCAGAATGTTTAAAAGAATAAATGGCAACCAGTTTATTGGCAGGGCTAAAATGAAAAGAGGAGATTATAAGCCATTGCTGATTACGGTAAATTAATTTTTTAAATAAAAAATTTAATAAAAAAAGATTCCCAAAAGGAATCTTTTTTATTTCTATATCAGCAACATGCAGCCTTAATTAATTCGGTTTTTTATTTGGGAATGACAGCAAAACCTGCTGCCACCCGCTCTTCAATTTTGTTAATCCAGTCGCAGTATATCTCTTCATTGCTGGCACCGGTAGTGTTGGTATTAACAAAAGCAATTGCAGGTTCTTCAGTTGCAGTAAGTGCATACCACAAACGGCTGCAACGGTTGGTATCGGCAGTCATGGTATTTGCTATGGTACGTGACCTTGCTGCAAGCGCAGCCCCGCAGGCTAATTGAAAACCGTTTGCAGCCGCGTACTGGAATAATGTTTTTAAATCGTCATCATCGCACCCACCCACATAAGCAACTGCAATACCTACACCACGACATAAGTCAGCATGCCTGTTGGCTGCAAATGTTTCAATGGTGCTGTGTATTTTATGTATGTCAGTTTTTTCTGTGTACCAGATACTGCGTCCAATACCCTGATCGTACATAGGTAGGGCGGCGGCTGGTAAATAAGCAGGTAACTGCTTGTTTATTACTGTTTGGCGACGTTTAAAACTTCCGTCATAATAACCACATCCGTCAGCAATTCTAAAATAAAACTGAGCATCTATTTCTTTAACGGCTGTTAAAAAAGGAAAATTAAATTTTGCAATGGCCCAACCAAGTCCTACATAAACCTGTGCCTGGTGGGCAGCGGCTGCACCATTGGCAAACAAAAGCCAGTTGTGGGGAAAGGTGTCGGCTTCAAAGTCTTTTAGTGCAATGGACATAGATGCACTCTCGTATGCAATTGAACTGAATTCTTTTTCTGTGCTTTCCAGGTATTCAATTAATGCAGGCATATCATCATGCGTTGCATAAAACAGTTGTGTTTCTAAAAAAACAGCTTTTATTTTTTCCGTATTTTCTAATGCTGTATTCATGCTGTTTGATTGAGTGACACCCGTTGTTCAAAAGCAAGGTAAGCATTACACAATTATACAGCTTCGGTTTCCATCGCCAGCTTTGGATAAAACCACATTACATCTACATCTTTCATTATTTCTTCGCTGGGAATAATGGCCAGCTCCGATTCAGTATCTAACATTACAGCACCTTCATTTTTGCCAAGATTAATAGTGTAAGGGTTAACTTTTATATCGGGCGAAGCACCATTTACCTGTTCATTTACCAGCCTGAAAATGGCTACAGCTAATTGTTCCAGCAGGTTCATATTTGTTGCTATCTGCTTTATAAGTTCGGCAGGTTCGTGCTGTACTTCAATATCTTCCTGAAATTTGCGCAGCATGGCCAAATCAAAAGGGTCAATGTAACGGTTAGAAAATATTTTGTTTTCATAAGGCAGCCATTCTATAAACAGATCCTGCATTATTTTATGCAGGTCTCCAAACTTACGGCCAAGCCCATTCTTTGCCGCAAATAAATCTTTCAATATTCTGATATTGGTAAGTGCTTTGTTCGCAAATAAATGACACGGTATGGCCCAATAGGTTGCCCAATCCCAGAAAATTTTTATTACCATTATCTGGGTATTGCCCATCAACAGGTATTTATTCTGGTAAACCGGTATCCAGGCATCAACCAATGAAAGATGGCATTG
>JBBQLS010000188.1:0-6031 GCA_038328115.1 Chitinophagales bacterium | reverse complement strand
GTAATGGAAAAATCGGCTACAATTTCGCCTGTAGCATTTCTGCCATAAGATTTTGCAGTGATTATTTTTCCTTCATTGCTGAAAATAGCATCTTCAATTGTTTTTTTTATGGCGTTACCATCTTCGCTGGTAAATACGGTTATGCCGGTAGCCTTTTTTATAAAATTGCCCTCAATCTTTACTACCAGCATACTTACTGCCGGTTCTCTTTTATGTACATGCATCAAGCCCAGCAGGCCTGTACTCATTTCAGCAGCCATGCTAAGGCAGGCAAAATAAGTACTCTTAAAAGGGTTTTGGCTAAACCATTTGTAAGGAACTTTTACAGCACATTTATTTTCATCTGCATCAACAACCCTTACCCCACAAAAAAATGCGCTGGGTAATTTTGAAAGCATGTACAGTTTAAATTTAAACGGATGCTTTATGAGTTGGAGAAATTCAGAAGCGTTGCTCATAAGAATTTAATATTGATGATTTAATATTTAATATTGTTTTTAAAGCAAACGGCATTCAGCAATATTAAATCTTCCATATTAAATATTAAATATTAAATATTAAATCATTTATCTCCATACATTTCCGGATTCAGTGCCCTTGGGCTCCACATCTCCAGAAAGGATTGTACTTTCCGCTGGTCGTAACTTTTTTTACCGTCTTCCAGGTATTCGCTGTTTTGGGTGTGTATGCGTTCGCCTTTTTCGTTTAAAATGATGAAATTAGGAAACCCAAAACGCTGTGAATAACCATATTTTGCAAACACAGCTTTGTTCTCATTCTCTTTACTATAGTTTAAATGATACCAAATAAAACTGGCATTAATTACAGAATCTATTTTTGGATCGGCCTTGCAAAACCTTGCAAACTCAATACACCAGCTACACCAATTACCACCGCCCTGCAGCAACACATACTTATGTTCGGCCTTTGCTTTTTTAACCGCCGCTGCAATATCCTTTGCTGCATCAGCATCAGGATTATATAATTTTTCCTGTGCAAAAACACCCGTACTGAACACCAGAGCCAACACAAATACAATAATTTTATTCATATATCGTAAGGTTTAAAATTTATTCTCAAATTTTGTTCTTCTCCTTTTCCTTCCCGCATAAAGGCGGGACCGTTTTACTTTTTAACTTCTACTACACAAAGAACGGCATTTTGGGTACTACTTCCAGCTTTAAAATTTATAGTGCCATTGCTGCCTGCTGCAAACTGCACACCACCCACTGCGTTTTGCTGTAAGGCTTCTGCAACTTTAGCTCCATAATCGGCACCTGTACTTTTGCTGATAGAACTATTTATTGCAAACCAGTTTAAAGGTTGCTTTGTTACTACGATTGCAAACACATCTTTGTTACCAACATTATCAGGTACTAAATTTTTACCACGGGGAAATAACCGGTAACCGGTGATGCCACAAAATGGTGAAAAGGCAGTTTTAGTTGCATCTTCTTTACTCGGATAAGGAAATAAAGTGTAACTGCTGCCATCAGTTTCCTGTCCGAAAATATAAATGTTGCACTCTGTTGAATTTTTTATTTCCATTTTAAATTTGGTGCCGGGTGCAACTGTATTTACGGTTTCAAAAACATTAGCACCTTTCAGCCGTAAAGGAATATATTGTTTGTCGTCAGTCTTTACCAAACCAATGGCGGCTTCAAAACCAATGCTGGTTGCAGTGCCACGTTTCGGCATAGGGTCAACACCATAAGCTTCACGTGCAAACTCTTTAAAGTCGGCATAACGAACCCAGCCAATGCCATTATTACCCCATTCAGGTCCCCAACTGTTCATTATTTGAAAAGCCTGTTTGCGGTCGTCATAACCTATCACACACATCGCATGTCCACCAAATCCAGCCTGCGTGCGGTCTTCGTCGGTTGGCGCCCACATTTCTTTTCCCATCATGCCCTGCATAAAACTACCGCCCACCATCATGCCAATTACAACGGGTGCATCTTTTGCCAAATGTTCTTTAATGGCACGTACATTAATTCCTTCGGTACTTTCGCCGTCTGTTAATCTTGTAAAGCCATGTAATTTATTCTGGGTTCCTTTACTTTCTAAAGCCTGATTAGGTTGGCGACTGCAATCCTGGTCGTCGTACGGAAAATCATTGTAAGGAACCACGCCCCGGGTGCTCATAAACTCCATAGCGTTTTGAATGTAAGCGCCCTGGCAACCTTCCAAACCTATCTGGTTATAAACAAAAGCCGGACTATAAGCCGTGCTGTTGCCCGGTTGATTGGTAGATGCGGCTTCTACAATGGTACGTGCTGCATATACACTGCTCCAGGCAACACAACTTCCCTGCTGCCCCTGGTTTTTTCGGTCAGGCGCAAATTTTAATAAGGAAACACTTTCGGGCAATGGGTTTTTTGTATTATCATCGGAAAGACCTTCGTAAACATTTGCTTTTTTAAATTGAGCAGGACTAAAACTATACCCACTTTGGGAAAAAAGATTTTTTACAATGTTGGAGCCTCCGCCGGAACCATTTCTAAAAAAGAAAAAATAGGCTGCGCCAGCGGCCACCAATAGTAACAGGATCTTTTTTCCGCCGCCTCCGCCTTTGAATAATGAAAAAATTAAGGGAATAAAGGCAAGCAATCCGCCACCGCCTCCGCCACCGATTCCTCCACCGCCGCCGCTTGAGGTATTACTGTCATCAAAATCCTGTTGATCCGTTGGATCATCTTCCATACGTATTGGCATAGTAATAAGTTTTAGAGTTTAAAAGTAAGCAGTTTTTTGATAGCTTTTTAGTTGCGGGTACAAATCAGCGGAATCTTATAAATCATTACAATCAGCGATTTTCTTTTTCCAATATTTCAAACTCTCTGCTCACACTAATGCCATTTTCATCAACTAGTGTTATGATGTGCTTCCCAGGTGATGGATTCAGGCCAAGCTGGTGAAAATTTTGCGTAGTTCCGACAAATTCATCATCAAGGCTCCAAAAGATTTTTGCGCCTGCACGGCGATGAGCTGCGGTAAAAACGGTGCTGCCCCTTTGGCCGTTAATTTCCAACGGTACATAAATTTTTGCATCGGGTTGCGGATATATTATTTCTATAAGCTTGCCCGATTCTTGCGATGTGCAGCCGGGCTTAAATGGCGGCAGTGGTATATAATCTATATTTCGTTGCTTGTAATAATATTCCATGGCAGGAGATAAGATGAACCAGCTTTTATGTTGCATGGCAGATGGTGATTCACAGGCTTCAGTAACACGATAAGTTCCGGTTGCATCCAGGTGAATTATTTTATGGTAAGGACAAAGCGCCACTTTGATTGCATTGGGTGGCATGAATAAAGTATCCACATCGGGACAATCAATATTTGCACGGTAACCACTTTGCCTGCAAACGGGCACATACACAAAATTGTATTTTGGTTTTTCAAACCATTTTGTATTTGGCAGCAAACGGAAAATATCAAACAGGATTGGAGCGGCCGTCTGTATGCCCACCAATCCCGGTCTGCCTTCTCCATCGGTGTTGCCAACCCATACTGCTACTACGTTTTTGGGTGTAAGTCCAATGGCCCAGCCATCTCTGAAACCAAAACTGGTGCCCGTTTTCCAGGCAATTTTTTGAGATGATGAAAAATGCTGCCACAGGCCTTCTTCGCCGGGCCGCATCACATCCTGCATGGCTTGAAAAGCGAACCAGATGGAAGTAGCGTCGAGGGGAATTTGGGATTTGGAATTAGGAATTGGGTTAACGCCTGCACCCAAATTCCTAATTACTAATTCCTTGCTTATGTAATTAGGCGCATGAAAATCTCCTACATCTAATTTGCCATGATTTTTTGTTTGATGGTTTAATGTGCGTGCCATAGATGCATACACTCCTGCAAGGTCCCACATGGTTACTTCGCAGCCGCCGAGTATTAAACTGAGCCCATAAAAATCGGCATTGTTATTTAAAGTGGTTATGCCGGTTTGTTGCAGTGTTTCGTAAAAACGCTGGTACTTATATTGCTGCAGCATTTTTACTGCAGGCACATTTAAACTCCTTGATAATGCCCTGTTGGCAGGAACTGCACCATCATAACTCAGATCAAAATTCTTTGGTGCATAGCTGCCTATTTGAGTTGGTATATCCGGGATGATAGAGTTGGGTAATATCAATCCATCGCTTAACATAGATGCATATAATATCGGTTTCAGCGTGCTGCCCGGACTGCGGGAAGAAGCGATCACATCTACATCGGCTTCCATTTCTTTATTGGCAGCATCTGTAATATTGCCAACATAGGCAATCGTATTTCCTGTCTCTACATCAAGTACCAATGCACATGCATTATTAATTCCATTGCCTTTTAAAACAGATTGATGCTGCTGTAAAATAATCCCTATATTTTTTTGCAGATTACCATCCAGCGTTGTTTTAATTTTTGTTTCCTGCTGCCAGGTTTTATTATCTTTTATAAACCGCTGCAATAAATGCGATGCATTTTGCGGCAACCTGTATGGCTCGTCGGGCAGGGGTTCCAGCTTGGCGAGTTCTGCGTTGGCTTTATCAATCTTGCCTGCCTGTTGTAAATTATCGAGCAGCGTATTTCTTTTTTTTAGTAAAATATTCCTGTTTTTACCGGGATGCACCAATGCAGGTGCATTGGGCAATACAGCCAGCGCAGCCATTTCTCCCCAGCTCAATTTGTCGGCACTGCGGCCATAGTATCGCCAGGCTGCTGCA
Source organism: Chitinophagales bacterium (assembly GCA_038328115.1). Lineage (GTDB taxonomy): Bacteria > Bacteroidota > Bacteroidia > Chitinophagales > Chitinophagaceae > Ferruginibacter. The sequence continues at coordinate 1,325 of JBBQLS010000188.1, read as the reverse complement.
TCAAGGCCAACAATATTGCTGCCAAAGGGCGCATTGCTTGCATACAGTGCAAGAATATTATTTTTGGAATAAGATAATTCCAACCGCACTGCAAGAATACTTTCTTTTATTTTGTTCCAGATGCTTCTTTTATCATCGCGGTTTGAAAGCCTGATAACCTGCATGCTGATGGTGCTGCCGCCCTGCACAACACCTTTGTTTTTTATATTTTTAATTACTGCCCTGCCGATTGCAACCGGATCAACGCCAGGATGTTTAAAAAACCTTCTATCTTCAAAAGTGGTGATGCAGTCAATGAATTTCTGCGGCACATTTTTATTATATGGAAAACGCCATTGCCCATCGGCAGCAATGGTGGCATTTAATAAGTTGCCGTCTTTATCTTCAATAACATAACATGTTGGGGTTTTAAATAATTTTGAAGGAAGGGAAAAATAAAACCATATTATTAAGCCGCATATAACAACCAGCACAATCTTCTTTGAAGTGCGAAGGGCTTTGAATTTTGATAATATGGTTGATGTTGCTGCCAGGTTTTATTTTATAGATATCTTTCGTCCCTACGGGACTTTATTAGCTTCTTTTCTTGTTCTACTACCAACGTATCATCCCTACGGGATTAAATATATTTTGGTCTCTAACCGGAAATTGAGATTTAACGCAATCTGCTAAAATGCCGTAGGCATAAAACATTGGTAGAAAATTATGTTTACGGATTATCATAAGTCCCGTAGGGACGAAAGATAGGCTGATTCAATTTTATTATTCAATTTCATGAAAAATATATCTTTCATCATACTCCACTTCAAATAAATCTAAAAACTCTGTGTATTCCTGTAAGAATGTTTTTTTTCATGATGTAGCTTTTGATTTTTTACATAGTCAATCAATTTTGGTACTTGCGATTTGCCATAGGAAAACGCACCATAGCTTTCCCGCCATTGAAATTTTCCGGCAATCAATTTATTGTCATTTATCCATTTGGATGAACTGCCCTTTATATCCTGCATAAGATCTGATAAGGATTGAGTTGGCCTCATGCCGATTACGATATGAAGATGATCGGGCATGCCATTTACAATGATCATTTTATGTTTATTGGTTTGAACAATACCTGTTATGTATTGATACAATCTTTCTGCCCAAAAATCCTGTATTAATGAAATTCTGTTTTGAACAGCAAAAATTAAATGCAGATGAATTTGTGTGTAGGTGTTTGCCATTTGATTTTTAATAAAACACAATTAAAGCTCAATAAAGGTATGCGGTAAAAGTGAGTGACACAACGATGTTAAATAGTAGTACTAAAGTTTGTGCAAAAAAAA
>JBBQLS010000187.1:0-6147 GCA_038328115.1 Chitinophagales bacterium | reverse complement strand
ATGCATCATGCTACCAAAGATTTCAGCGCCAGCGATGCTATTATGAGCCGTTGCATATCTACCGCCATTGGCTTGGCGTGGACAGATGAGCAATTAAAAACAAAATGTGAGCAGATGGTGAATGTGATACAGAAAGTGTTGAGTGAGCTGAAGGTGGCGGTGTAATATCAGCCTCATAGAGGCGGTATATTAGTAGCCTAAAATAATTCGTATATTTCTTAGCTCCATAGGAGCGATATGTTTTTATTGCATATCACCGAATTTATTTTTCAATAATTCTTCCAGCCTGTCTACCAATGATTCCGGCGTTTCTCCAGGCAATGCTTTGAAATCTTTTAAAGTATTCCTCATAGAATTCACAATAAAATCATACCTGGCAAACTGTGCCTTTAGTACTTCTATATCTTTTGTTTCCCAATACATTCCCTCATCTGATAATTCAAAAACTGAAAAGTATTTGTCCTTAAAATATTGAAGCAGTTTTAAAATAGTTAAATGCACATCCATACCGGCATACTGGGTTTTTACACTCACAGTCTCAACCATCAGGTCATTGGTGGCAGCATCGTTATAAATTAATTTAACCGGCGAACAAAGTATGCCGGATGGAAAAAAAACAAGAGAAGCTGTTTCGCTGCCTTTTGGTGTAAAGCTTATCCCTTTTAAGTCTTCGATGGCATAATTAATAAAAGCCGGATTGCTTAAATGAACATCGTCATTGGTATTGCTTTTCTTTTCCCGAATATGATAATCCCATTCAAGGCTTTTACAAATATCTTCACACTCGTTTATCAAATTTTCAACAAGAGCATAATTACGAATAAGCCCGCTATAATGAATAGATAAGCCCATAAATAAGTTTTAGAAAGGATTTAAAGCATTCGGTTTTCCTTCCAGATAGTCATTGTATTGCAAAGATCCCAACCTGAATCTTAAGGGAATTTTTGTTGTTTTCTCAAACTGTAATTCTTTTTTACAAAAAAAACCAAAACCCTGTGTATAATAATCACCGGCAATAACAGAACAGGATACAGGACTCAACAAAAAAACAGGAATTACAAGTTTTTTTTCAGGCAAGGTTTTTTTACTAACTGTTTGGTGAAATGCATTGTAGATATTGATTTTGCTGGTATTTTGGTAAGCCAGTTTCGTGTTAAAAAAGTAATTGTCTGGTGAGATTTGAGCATGTAAATTTTGCCCTGTAGCTACACTTGCCACAAAAATCATGCAAAAAAATAAAAATTTAGCCCTTTTATGCATCTTACTTAATCTTATCTCTGTAAATTTACGTTGTTTTTCCAGCATTGGTTTATACAAATTTATAATTGTTTTACCCTAATCGAATTTTCAATACATGGCTTTAAGTCAGGGATTATATCAGAAGCAACTACAAAAATTATCGCCTCAGCAAATTCAGTTGATGAAGCTGCTGCAGGTACCTACGGCCCAGCTGGAAGAAAGAATAAAAGAAGAAATTGAAGAAAATCCGGCGCTGGAAGAAGCCGAAGACGGGCACGAAACAGAATTTGATGAGGCGAAAGATGAATTTTCGGAGGGAGATGCAGATGAAAAAGAAATGGACGGCAGCACTGATGAATATGATAATATTGACATCAGCGAATATGTAAATGAAGGCGATGATGAAGTGGGCGACTATAAACTGAAAGACACCAATTATCCTGAAATTGACGAGGACAGGGTTATTCCCATTAAGGTTGAAAAAGGCTTTAATGAATTGATGATAGAACAGTTGGGAATGCTCACCATTGATGAAGACCAGAAAAAAGTTGCATTGCAGATTATTGGTAATTTAGATGATGATGGATATTTAAGAAGAGAGTTTTCGGCTATTGTTGATGACCTTGCTTTTCGCCAGAATATTACAACTACTGAAGAAGAAATTGCCGAACTAGTTTTGCAGATACAGCAATTTGACCCGCCGGGGATTGCTGCCCGTAACCTGCAGGAATGTTTATTGCTGCAATTAGAAAGAAAATTACACGAGGGCAAACATGTGGAAATGGCCATCCGCGTATTGGAAAAATACTTTGATGAATTTACCAAAAAACATTACGAAAAAATTCAGCGGGGATTCGATTTAAATGACGATCAGTTAAGGGAAGTAATAAATCAGATTGTTAAACTAAATCCCAAGCCTGCAGGTTCGGTTGGCAGCAGCGCTTCCAATGCTGAGAGCTATGTGGTACCCGATTTCTTTATTTATAACAATGCCGGCAAGCTTGAATTAACACTCAATAATAAAAATGCCCCCGATCTCCGCATTAGCGAAGGGTACCGCGATATGCTGAAAGAATATGACCGTGGCAGCAAAAAAGACAAGCGCCAGAAAGAAGCGGTTATTTTTATCAAGCAAAAAATTGATGCAGCCAAATGGTTTATTGATGCCATCAAGCAACGGCACAATACCTTGCTGAATACCATGGAAGCCATCATGAATTACCAGCATGCTTTTTTTGTTTCGGGCGAAGAAACCGACCTGCGGCCGATGATATTAAAACACATTGCCGAAGAAACCAATCTTGATATTTCTACCGTAAGCCGTGTTGCCAACAGCAAATTTGTGCAAACAGAATTTGGAACCTACCGGCTTAAATTTTTCTTTAGCGAAAGCCTGCAAACCGATAGCGGTGAAGAAGTAAGTACCCGTGAGGTTAAAAAAATATTAAGCGATATTATTGAAGCAGAAGATAAAAAGCATCCATACAGCGATGAAAAATTAACGGATATGCTGCAGGAGAAAGGCTATAATATTGCCCGCCGCACTGTTGCCAAATACAGGGAACAACTGAATATATCTGTTGCCCGCTTAAGAAAAGAGTTATAGCCCCACCTAACCTCCCCAAAAGGGAGGAACAAAGATTTTTTATGACCAAAGAAGTAGATTTTATTCAACCGGTTACTGATAAACAGAACGTTATACTGAGATTTTTTGCTCAGCTGTTTTCTGTTGTGTTTCACCCGTTGTTTATTCCGTTTTATGTGGTTGCTTTTTTAATAAACTTTCATCCATCTTATTTTTCAGGTCTTGGTTATTATACAAAATTTGAGTTGTTGAGATCAACGGCTGTAAACACCATCTTATTCCCTGCTTTTGCTTTATTGGTAATGAAAGGACTTGGATTTATAAAATCCTTCATGCTGCACAGCCGCGAAGACAGGATTGGCCCATACCTCGCCAACATGATCTTTTACTTCTGGATGGCCAGGGTGCTTTTTAATTATAAGCCCGAGTTAACGCCCATACTGGCTTCTTTTATGACTGGCGTTTTTATTACCACCGCCATTGCATTAATTGCAAATATTTTTTACAAAATAAGCATGCATGCCATTGGTTGCGGTGGTATGCTGGGCATCTTTATCATCATTATGAATACCAACAGCATGTTGATGACATGGCCGCTATGCCTTGCCCTCCTTATTACCGGCATTGTTTGTACCAGCCGTTTAATTGTAAGCGATCATACCCAAAAAGAAATTTACATGGGGTTACTGGTTGGTTTGGTGTGCCAGTTTGGGGCTGGGATTATTATACTATAAAACTAAAAAGACCCTGCTTAAAGCAAGGTCTCTTTCTCCTGTCGTGCCTAACAATAAAAACTTTAAAACTGTAGATGAAATATAGTTTTCAATGCAAGTATCTTTTATAGCAGCAACAATTTTTTTATTGCCGATATGTTGGTTGATTTACTTTGTAGGGTACTCTTTTTTAGTTTTCAGTTTGTTTTACTGTTAAACCTTTTCATGTTTCTAAATCGTTTAAATTGAACGCTTTATTGTGTTTAAAATTAAATTGATGCACATTTATTTTATTGTACAGATAAAAAAGTAAAACCCCTTAGCTAGTTTACTTTTTTGTTAAGCAATGGTTAGTAAATGTGCTTACACTGTTAAATGCTGGGAGGTTAACAGTTTGATTGCAATTTCAATCTGTGCCAGCCTCTCTAATTCTTTATCTTTGTACATTAATGTGAAATATGATGAATTTAAAACCTTTAATATGCCTGCTGCTGTTATTTTCTGTTTATGCAGTTAAAGCAAATATGCCAGGCACAACGTTTGATAAATCTGCTTTTTATAATGCAATGGCATCAGATAATATGGAGGCTGTTAACAGCCAACTGGCAGTAATAAAAGCCTCATTTATTGATGAAAAGGAAGCTTACGAAGGTGCGCTGATGATGAAAAAGGCGGGGCTTGTTGCCAAAGCTAAAGAAAAGCTGAGCCTTTTTAAAGCCGGCCGCTTAAAGCTGGAAGCCGCCATAAAAAAAGATAAAGAAAATGCAGAGTTTAGTTTTTTGCGTTTGATCATACAGGAGCATGCTCCTAAACTGGTTGATTACAACAATAACATTAAAACCGATATTGCTGCAATACGTACCAATTATAAAACCTTGCATCCTGTAGTTCAGCAGGCAATTAATGATTACAGTAAAAAATCCAAAGTTTTAAAGCTTTCCTAGTCTTAACTTCGTAATGCATGAGTAAAAAAATTCTTGTCATTTATTATACCCAATCGGGGCAACTGGAAGACATCCTCAATAATTTTACAGCACCACTGATTGAAGCAGGAAACACTGTTGAAAAAGTACGTGTGCATGTTGCGATCGATTATCCTTTTCCCTGGAATGGTAAAGCATTTTTTGCCGTAATGCCCGATTGCGTTTTAAGTGTACCGACAGCACTGAAACCTTTTCAGCTTAAAGAAAATAAATACGACTTAATTATACTCGGTTACCAGGCCTGGTTTCTTTCGCCAAGCATTCCTGTAAATTCAATTTTAAACGATCCGGCTGTAAAAGCTGTTTTAAAAGATACGCCCGTTGTTACTATTACAGGCGCCCGTAACATGTGGATCAGTGCCATGCAGCGCATTAAAAAAATATTAAAGGATGCTGATGCAAAGCTTGTTGGCAGCATTTCATTGGTTGATAAACACCACAACTTTGTAAGCTTTATCACTATTTTTTATTGGATGTTCAAAGGAAAAAAAGAAGCTTTTTCTATTTTTCCCAAACCGGGTGTTTCGGATGCTGATATTGCAAAAACAAGTGATTATGGAAAAACAGTTCAAAAATATTTAAACGGCACAACCTTTGAAGGATTACAGGATGAACTGGTTCAGCAAAAAGCAATAGAAGTAAAATATAACCTGATGTTCATCGAATCGAAGGCGAGTAAAATCTTTGCGATATGGGCTAACATCATTGCAAAAAAGAAAAAAAAGACTGCCTGGCTTGTTGCATTCAAATATTATCTTTTAATTGCACTGTTTATAGCGGCACCGATTATATTGACAGTAGATTTTATTTTCTTTAAACCATTTTTAGGAAGCCGTATTAAAAAGCAAAAACAACTTTATTCAGGCGTAAATTAATTTATAGAAGAGATGGCATTAAATGAGGTTTATATTATAAATACTGCGGCGTTCTTTCCAAACAACCCGGTTCCCAACGATGAAATGGAAGACTACTTAGGCCTTATCAATGAGGCGCCTTCCAGGTCGAAAGCGATTGTACTTAGGAACAATGGTATAAAAAACAGGTTTTACGCACTTGATAAACAAGGCAAGCCAACGCATACCAATGCAGAAATGACGGCCGAAGCGGTAAGAGCATTATTTAAAGACAATCCCGACGGTATAAAAAATATAGAGTTGCTGAGTACCGGAACATCTACACCCGATCAGCTCATGCCTTCGCATGGTGTGATGGTACACGGACATTTGCCCGAAACCAAACCGTTTGAAGTAGTTTCTCCATCGGGCGTATGTTGCGCTGGTATGCATGCATTTAAGTATGCCTACCTGGCTACTAAAGCTGGCGAAGTGAAAGAGTCTGTAGCAACGGGTTCTGAGCGTTTTTCTGTTTCACTGCTGTCGAATAATTTTGAAGACGAAGCAAAAAGATTAAAGGAGCTTGTTGATGACCCTTATATCGGTTTTGAAAAAGAATTTTTAAGATGGATGTTATCCGATGGTGCAGCTGCTTTCCATCTATCCAACAAAAAAAATGAGAACGGTATTAGTTTAAAGGTAGAATGGATAGAAGGGTTTTCGTACGCAAACGAACTGGAGCCTTGCATGTACCAGGGCAGCGAAAAACTGAAAGACGGTACATTAAAAAGTTA
>JBBQLS010000186.1:0-6313 GCA_038328115.1 Chitinophagales bacterium | reverse complement strand
TGCAATACCACTTATTGCCAACTGAAAACTGCCAACTGCTGACTGCGATTGCCGTCGTAGCTCAGGGGTAGAGCACTTCCTTGGTAGGGAAGGGGTCGTGAGTTCGATTCTCACTGATGGCTCAATAAAAATATTAATTTCAAGTCCATGGTTTACAGACTTTAAAATGACAACCAATTTTCAAAACAAATATTAAAATACAAACAATGGCAAAAGAATCATTCAAAAGGGATAAACCCCATTTAAACGTTGGAACTATCGGTCACGTGGATCATGGTAAAACAACACTTACAGCCGCTATAACCGATGTTTTGTCAAAAAGAGGTTTAGCGGAGAAAAAAAATTATGATGATATTGATGGTGCTCCTGAAGAAAAAGAAAGGGGTATCACAATTAATACGGCTCACGTTGAGTATGCTACTGACACCCGTCACTATGCTCACGTTGATTGTCCGGGTCACGCCGATTATGTGAAGAACATGATTACCGGTGCTGCCCAGATGGATGGTGCTATTCTTGTGGTTGCGGCTACAGATGGCCCTATGCCTCAAACTAAAGAACACATTCTGTTGGCCCGCCAGGTAGGTGTACCTCAGATTGTTGTTTTCATGAACAAAGTTGATCTGGTTGATGATCCTGAATTATTGGAACTGGTTGAAATGGAAATTCGTGAGTTGTTAACTTCTTACGGTTTTGATGGTGATAATACACCTATCATCCAGGGTTCTGCAACTGGTGCTTTAGCCGGTGACGAAAAATGGATTGCGAAAATCAACGAATTAATGGATGCAGTTGATAGCTACATTCCTTTACCTCCACGTTTGGTTGATTTACCATTCCTGATGAGTGTTGAGGATGTATTCTCTATCACGGGTCGTGGTACTGTTGCTACAGGTCGTATCGAAAGAGGCCGTATCAAAGTTGGTGAACCGGTTGAGATTGTAGGTTTGATGGAAAAACCATTATCATCTACCTGTACAGGTGTTGAGATGTTTAAAAAATTACTGGACGAAGGTGAAGCTGGTGATAATGCAGGTCTTTTATTACGTGGTATTGAAAAAACTCAAATCCGTCGTGGTATGGTTCTTTGCAAACCAGGTTCTATCACTCCGCACACCGAGTTTAAAGGAGAAGTTTACGTATTAAGCAAAGAAGAAGGCGGACGTCATACTCCATTCTTCAATAAATACCGTCCTCAGTTCTATTTCCGTACTACAGACGTAACTGGTGAAGTTACTTTGAATGCAGGAACAGAAATGGTGATGCCTGGTGATAACACTTCATTAAATGTTGTGTTGATTCAGCCAATCGCCATGGAAAAAGGTTTGAAATTTGCGATTCGTGAAGGTGGCCGTACAGTTGGTGCCGGCCAGGTAACTGAAATTGTAAAATAAGAGAATCCTTTAAACTCTGTAAATAACAGCGTTTTTGTGGAAGCTTTTTAATATCTTTGCAGGGTACTTAGGCCAAAAGCTTAGGTACTTTGCTTTTTTTAGAGGTTTCTCAGTCTTTAAATTTTCCGAAGAGGAGTTTAAAACAGACTGATAATTTAAAAGTTCTTTAAATATTTATACTCTTTCTAATTCTCCATCATCCTGAGCGAAGTCGAAGGGCAGGGGGCGGAAGGGGCTTTTACGGGCATGGTGCAACGGTAGCATACGGGTCTCCAAAACCTTTGATCTGGGTTCGAATCCTAGTGCCCGTGCTTTTTTAATTAGCAAATTTGCATATTAGCAGATTGGCACATTTTTTTTTATTATGAATAAATTTACTGCATACCTTAAAGATTCTTACAAAGAGTTAATTCATAAGGTAACCTGGCCAAACTGGGACCAGTTACAACAGTCAACAATGATTGTGATAGGTGCTACCCTTTTAATTACCGGCATGGTTTGGGTTATGGATTTTGTAGCCAGTAACGCCATGAAATTTATTTACTCGTTATTTTAATTAAGAAATTATGGAAGCAACAACACCGATAGTAGAGAAGGCAGAGAAAGCTGAGAAAGAAAGCAAATGGTATGTGCTGCGTGTGGTAAGTGGTAAAGAGCGCAAAATTAAAGAATACCTTGATAAAGACATCCTGCGTAACGGCTGGACTAATATTGTAAAGCAGGTTTTTTTACCTGTTGAAAAAGTTTACAAGGTTGTTAACGGCAAAAAAGTAATGCGTGAGCGTAACTTTTATCCCGGTTATATTATGATTGAAGTTGCTGATGGCAAACTGAATGATGATATGATACAGTCAATGAGCAACATCAGCAACGTAATGCACTTTTTAACGGATGGTAAAGGATCAAAAGGCAATATCATTTCTTTACGCAAAGCAGAGGTTAATAAAATGCTTGGTAAGGTAGATGAAATGAGCGATGCCGGCGGAATGACCATGAGCGAGCCTTTCATCATTGGCGAAACCATTAAGATTATTGACGGGCCGTTTAACGACTTTAATGGTGTTATTGAAGAAGTTAACGACGAGAAGAAGAAACTTAAAGTGCAGGTTAAAATATTTGGCCGGGCCACACCGGTTGAACTTAGCTATATGCAGGTTGAAAAAATTGTTTAAATTGCAAAGCCACGTAAGTGGCTTTTTTTACTTTTAAATTATAAAAAATGAAAAAATTATTATTACTTATCCCAGCGCTGTTTTTAGGAATCATCTTAATGGCTCAACCACCAGAAGTTGATGCAAATGCAGGGATGGTATTTGGTAAGAAAACTACTGCAGAAGGTGCAATTCCGGTGAGCGAACTTCCATCTAAATTAAACGGGGAAGAACCTGCTTCCGTAAAAGTTACAGGAAAAGTAAAAGAAGTTTGTAAAGCAGAAGGCTGCTGGTTAAAAATGGAAACTGAAAACGGAGCGATGATGATTAAAATGAAAGATCATTCCTTTTTAGTGCCTTTATCAATGAATGGTAAAATAATTGTTGTCGATGGTATTGCTACCTTAAAAGAAACATCTGTAGAAATGCTTAGACATTATGCAGAAGATGCCGGTAAAAGCAAAGAAGAAATTGCAGCAATAAAGGAGCCTAAAAAGGAGATTACAATGCAGGCAAAAGGAATTTTAGTTTTATAAACCGAACCTCTTCAATGCAACAATGCCATCAGATTTTCTGATGGCATTGTTGTTACTATGAATATCATTTTATAACCCTGCTCCATTCCTGAACCAAATTGGCATCTGTAATGGTTTTTGTTGTTATTCTTATCTGATCATTGGTTAGCACAGTTATTTCACCTGTTTTATAAATTGCTGTACCATTACAGGCGCTGGATAATGACTGGATTGTAAAACCACCATTGGGCCTGCTGCTTACGGACTTCCATGCTTCATCGCTTGTCCGGTAGCAATAGCTGTTATTTTCAAATGTTTTCACAAACGCACTGGCAATTGCAGGTGCAATAGTTACAACAGTCCCAACCTGGGCATTGTTATCTGTAGTACTTGATAATTTCCAGTTTCCATTTAAAGAAAAAAGGCCACCTGATGTATTAGTGGGCAGGTTTTTAATTGTGTCGCAAGCCGAAAAAAGAATAGCCATTGTGGCAAGGATAAGGAATGTGATTTTTTTCATTTTTTAGAGTTTCTAATACCAAGTCATTAATTGTGCCAAATATGGTTTCAGCACCTGAATTAATAAATCCATATTATATTTTTGTATTTTTATAATTAAAAAATATAATGGTATTACCTGATATCGAAAAAGTTTCTGAAGAAGTGCATAGTGCCTGGATAGCCTCTAAAAAAAGCCAGGGTTTTCATTCGAGGAAATCAGAGGATGGTGAAGAGTTAATGATTCCTTATGACCAATTATCTGAAAAAGCCAAAGACCTTGACAGGAACACGGTTAAAGCCGTATACGCAGCCATAAAAAAGCTTGACAATTTGTAAAATATTTTCCTTTCATCAATTTCATTTACTCCGTTATTTCGAAATGGTTACCTTGTTGAATAATTGAAAAAGTAACAGGCATCTGCCATTAATCATTTTACATGAAAAAAACTTCTCTTGCCTTTGTAATACTCCTGATAACCGTATCATTCAATTCAATAGCCCAGGTTATTACATCAGCACAGATAGATTCGCTTACCGAACTTACTTTAAAAACTTTTGATGTGCCAGGTATTGCAGTAGGTGTTATTAAAGATGGCAAACTCATTCATGCAAAAGGCTATGGTGTAAAATCTTTGCGTACCATGCAAAAGGTAGATGAAAATACGTTGTTCGGCATTGCATCTAACAGCAAAGCATTTACTACGGCAGCTTTGGGTATGTTGATAGATGAAGGCAAACTAAAATGGGATGATAAAGTAACTGATTATATTCCTGAATTTAAAATGTATGATCCCTATGTTACCGATGCTTTTACCATAAGAGATCTGTTAACCCACCGAAGCGGACTGGGTCTTGGCGCAGGTGACCTGATGATGTTTCCTGATTCTAACAATTTCACCAAAAAAGACATTATTCATAACCTCCGTTATTTAAAAGCGGTCTCGGCTTTCAGAACTAAATATGATTATGATAACAATCTCTACATTGTGGCTGGCGAAGTAATTACAAGGGTTAGCGGAAAAAGCTGGGAAGATTTTATTGAACAGCGTATCATGCAACCGCTGGGGATGACGGCCAGTAAAGCGTCCATCAGCAGGCTACCTAACCGCAACAATATTGTAATGCCGCATGCACCCGTTAATGGAAAAATAAGTACCATTGATATTGAGTGGAGCGAAACAGCCAATGCAGCCGGTGGCATTGTGAGTAATATCACAGATTTGAGCAAATGGCTGATTATGCAAATGGATAATGGAAAATATGGGGATGGTAAGAAATTGTTTAGTGAAGCCGTTCACGAAGATTTCTGGGCACCACAAACCATTATTGATGTACGTGGACCATCTCCTTATAACACCCATTTTGCAGCCTATGGCCTGGGTTGGTTTTTAAGCGATGTAAAAGGTTATAAGCAGGTTACACATACAGGCGGTTTGGCTGGTATAGTAACGCAGATCACTTTAATACCCGAATTAAAACTCGGTATCATAGTTTTGACCAATCAGCAATCTGGTGCTGCTTTTACTGCAATTACCAACACAATCAAAGATAGTTACCTGGGTGTAAAAGGCATGGATAGGGTAAAGCAAATGCACGACCGGGTGGTAAAAAATGAAGCCGACGCTAAAAAGATAACTGATACCATCTGGGCGGGTATTGCTGCACAACAAAAAGGCAATGCAACCGGGGTCGATGTGAATAATTTCATTGGAACATATACAGACCAGTGGTTTGGCGATGTAACCATTTCTGTTAAAAACGGGCAGCCTTGGTTTGACAGTAAGCGATCTCCAAAACTTAGTGGAATAATGCTGCCGTATAAAGGTAATGCCTTTGTTGCCAAATGGAACGACCGCAGCATGGATGCAGATGCCTATATAAAATTTGAACTGGATGAAAATGGCAAAGCATCGGGCTTTAAAATGGCTGCTATTTCACCTTTGACTGATTTTAGCTTTGATTTTCAGGATCTGGATTTGAAACGGGTAAAATAGAGTTGGTTAATATTTGCCCATATTTCGCAGACTATGCTGAAAATCAGTAGCATTAGGCTTCTTGTGGCTAAAAAAGGATTTGAAATTGAAAAAAATCTTCAATCTTCAATCTAAAATCTAAAATAATCACCTATCTTTGCCGCCCCAAATAGTTCTTTAGTAGAAATTATTGACTTGGGAGTTTCGGTTATTGCCGGAACGTTATCACCAAAAAAAGTAAAAAAATGGCAAAAGAGATCACCGCCTATGTCAAACTCCAATGTAAAGGAGGACAGGCAAATCCGGCACCGCCAATAGGACCTGCCTTAGGTTCTAAAGGTATCAACATCATGGAGTTCTGTAAGCAATTCAATGGCAGAACCCAGGATAAACAGGGTAAAGTGCTTCCTGTATTAATCACCGTTTATGCTGATAAGTCTTTCGACTTTATCATTAAAACCCCACCGGCAGCCGTTCAGTTAATGGACGCAGCTAAAATCACCAGCGGCAGTAAAGAACCTAACCGTGTTAAAGTTGGAAAAGTTACCTGGGCTCAGGTAGAAGAGATAGCCAAAGATAAAATGGCAGATCTGAACGCTTTTACAATCAACAGCGCCATGAAGATGATTGCCGGTACTGCACGCAGTATGGGTTTAACAGTTGACGGAACAGCCCCCTGGGAAAATTAATAATCAACCTAAAATTTGTAAAAAATGATTACGAAAAAAAGAAAAGTAGCAAATACTAAGGTTGATATTAATAAAGCATATTCCTTAAAG